>DATKTE010000081.1:0-12065 GCA_035531295.1 Alphaproteobacteria bacterium | reverse complement strand
CTTTAATCCCCTTTTTTGGATAGAAAACTTGGCAAGACGATTATAGAGAACATCAAGAGGCATGGAGTCTGGCTTATTCAATAATGCATAAATCCTTACCGGGAGTTCTAAGGCTTGGTCGCTTTCTATATTCAAGAGAGACCACTCATCAAGAGAAAGGAGTTGCTTTTCCTCTCCGGTTGGTAATTTTACTGTTAACTCACGCGCATCTTTAAACAAGTCGTCGCTTTCAAGAGCCCATTTTACAGCAAGAGGATAAAATTTCAAATTACGTGCTGACCATAAAGCTTCAATATTTGCAACGCTTCCATCGCAAGTAAGATGCCCCCAGGAAGGAATTTTAGCTTTATTGTCATCTTTGTTCGTTGGAACGTTGTAGCCAATCATTTGACATAAATCTTCACCAACTTGCACCTCAAGCATCGTTGTGGCAGGTGATCCTTCGAAAGAAACCCCATTTTGGTTATATAGCATAGCCGCAAAATATCCCGCTAAACTAGGGAGTGTAACTTCCCAATTCATATGGCCTTGATAGCGCGGACTTGATGTTGGAAGAGATCTTTTTAAATCCACCAATAAATAACGAAGATGTTTTCGTAAGGTATCCACTGTTTCTAAGTAAGGTTGTGATCGTTTCAGCTCCTCTGTAATATGGGCTGGATCTTTTGGATAAAAGTTTCGACGCCAATAGGCATGGTCTTTTATAGCTTCACTCACTAAACTTTCTAAGAGCTCAAGATTTTCTGCTCGTGGTCCTAAAAAACAAGCCTTAATTGAAGCTTTTCCAGAATGATTCAAATCTTTTTTAACGGAATCTCTTAAGTCTTGAGCAAAAGAAGCCAATTCCTTATCTGATTTTGAAGAAGAAAAAAACCTGTGATTAAAAGCACTGGAATGTCTTACCTTGACCCTTGTAAAAGAAGCCCCTCCTTCAATGAAAGGAGAAAAAAGGCCCACTCTCCCAAACCTTCCAGCTTCTAATTCAGTCGAAAAAAATAAAATATGACACACACCTGCCAAAAGAGCATATTTCCTCATAGATCCTCCCACTGAATATTATTTATCTTTAAAACCTTTGACAAACTCGTTATTTGATTCAAGATATAAAACATAACCAATGCTATCAAGTAGAATTAAAGTTTATGTTTTCGCTTTCCCATGATCGAAACCTTCACGAAGAAGAAAAAGCAAGATGAGGCATGAGAAATTGCTGGAACGCATTGCTAGCCTAATACCCGCACAGGAAAAATCCGAAAGTGCTAACTATAGATACATGCTAAGCATATAAATTTGTTAATATGAGATGCAGCAAAAAGTGAGATTGTTAATTTTACCATTTTCAAGGACTTAGAAACGACGATAGATTTTCTTTTAAAGCGTGCGAACCAATGTCTTTTCTGGCAATTGTTAGATTTGCGAAGGAGTTGTCTTTCAAGAAGTCTTTTAAGGTATGGTGCTGCGGTCACCACATTCCCAGTCGATAAGTCGACCTGTATAACGGCAAAATGCCTTCTAGATCCAGAGTTTTTTCTCTTTTTTTAATTTAATGCCACATTTCATAAAGCTCCATTACAATGACTCGGCCTTCAGGCTCGAACTTAGGTTATAATTGAGGGGCAAGAATTTGGATCCATTTTGGACAGATACCTGAGATACCCCTACAAGCCTCCCAAAATTTTTAGAGATAATCCGTTCGCATAGCGATGGAGTGCCAATAATTTCTTTTGGGGAGATTCTCCTCGAGAAGGCGTTAACGTAAAATAATAGCCACAGCTTTTGAATATATATCTTTGTAGCTCTCTTACTTTACCTGCTTTTCTAACCAGTGTTTCTTTGCATCTCTTACATTCCATACGCTGTCAGTCTAACTCTCTTTGAAAAAACACATTTAAATCAATTAGCTAATAGTTCTTCTAAGAAAAGCCTAGAAGACTCTCCCTCGAATAAATTGTATTTATTTGATTTTATGACTGGACAGTAGTGTAGATAATCTTATTGTATAACACCCGCTATTTTTATACTATCCGCGGATACTATTTCCTTGATCTCTTTTGGATTTGTTGGCTCAACTTTTATCTTAGTTTGTAAAGGGCCTGCTATATTAAAATCTATAGATTTTAGATCATATGTTGTATAGCCACTTGTAATGGGCATGGGAAATAAATTTCTATTTTCTTGATACAATACAATATTTTTTACATAATAGACGTTATCGTCTAAATCTTTAATCGAAATCCAGAGCGTAGGTGCTGCCCCCTTAACAGCAGGAACCAATAATGAATCATTTAAAGAACTCGCTTGATAGAGCGCTACTTGCCTATTCGTTGGAGCAGGAAAATTGTTGAGAAGCACTTTAGCTCTTACGAACCGTGAAGGAGGGGTATAATCTCCCGGCAATCCCATTAAGTTAGCTTCCCCAACGTGGGAAATCGTCTTATATATTTCATCATAATTATGAAATGTTTTACTGAATTTTTTATTAGCATGTTTGTTACCTGCTAGCAGTGAATCATAGTAACTCGCATTTTGAATCTGCCAATCAAGGGGAGGAGAATTTGTTAAAACGTCCCCCGCATTTTCATAAATTTTAACCTGACCATCAATAAATTCAATCACGGCACTATTTCCTTTTTTATCCCTCATCACATAATGAATAGGGATATCCTTCACAAAATAGCCATCTTTTACTTTTACAGCTGATTCAATAATCTGTCGGGAACGAATCAATTTTATTCCCTCGGGAACGGTTCTTGCCTGTGATAAAATATAAGAAGCTATGTCATAAACAGATAATACCTGTTTTTTATCTTTATTGTCATAAATGGGATACTTACTTCCTGGCATGTAAAGTATTGAGACTGAAAGCCCCTCTGTATTCATTCCATCGATGATATTTTGCCCAAATGCTGTTCTACCAAAGTAACCATATTTATTCTTCCAGGATGTCAGTTGAGAGCTTGGAATTTTTTCAGCATCAAGGACAACATCGGTGGTATTTTCTTCTCCAACAAAACCCATCTTATCCTGAAAAGCAATATTAACGAGAAAATCTAATGTGCGAGCCTCAATGTGATATGTTCCCTGATTGATAAATACATCACTGCAGGCTGACAAATGGGATGAAAAACTCGTTGCAATGACAAAAGCACTCATAAATATTTTCATCGAAACTTCCTCTGTATAAATAATATTAATACAATTTATACATTAAATATATTAATAGACATTTAAGAAGAGGCCATGAGAGCTGTTATGGACACTTCAACCATATTGGGGCCATAGGTAAATTATACCAAGTGTTAGAAAATCCAACAACTGTTCTAAAAGTCAACAGTTCTCTCTAAGTTTACCAGACGTGAATTTCACCATCTTAAGTCTTTCTTAACTCTCACGGTTACAAAATACTCTAAGTTTCACCCCATTAAGATAGAAAAATGCAAAATAACGAAAAACAACAAAACATCGCCAATTCCTGGTGGACCTTTCTTGAGAACTTTCAGGAACAAAATCAACGCATGGCAAAAACCTATTTTGATGGAATGCAGCACCACACTCCCCTTCCTCCGACGCTGATGGGGGATGCTTTTATCAAAGCGGGGCAAGCCCTTCTTGAAAATCCGTCCTATCTTCTCAAAGCTCAAGAAGAGTTAATGGAGGAGGTTAATGAATTGTGGCAAAAAATGCTATCTGCTGAAAAGGGTCCTACAACTGAGCTTACTCGTGATAAACGTTTTCGCCATGAGGCCTGGGAGTCCGTCCCTTACTTTTTATTTATAAAGGAATACTACCTTATCACTTCACGTTGGCTGCAAAAACTTGTCTCTGAGGTAGAGGGCCTGGATGACAAAACAACTCATAAGATTCAGTTCTTCACGAAGCAACTCGCCGATGCAATTTCCCCAACCAACTTCCCTTTCACCAACCCTGAAGTTATCGAAGAACTGGTAAAGACCCAAGGAACATCACTTCAAAAAGGTTTTGAAACCCTTCTTGAAGATATGGAATCAGGAAAATGGATGAAAATGACCGACCCTAAGGCGTTTGAGCTTGGAAAAACTCTTGCCTCAACCCCAGGTGATGTGGTCTTTCGCAATGACCTTTTTGAGCTCATTCATTATAGGCCACTTACGGAAAAGCAATATGCGATACCCCTTCTCATAATTCCAGCCTGGATTAATAAATATTATATTTTTGATTTAAGCCAAAATAATTCATATATCAAATGGATGCTTAATAAGGGATACAATGTCTTTATTATTTCATGGGTGAATCCAAAGTCTAATAATGCCTCCAAAACCTTTGAGGACTATCTTGTAGAAGGTATTTATCGTGCTTCAGACGTTATTTGCTCACTCACACAAAGTTCTTCCCTTCATACAATGGGTTACTGTTTGGGTGGCAATCTTCTAGCGGCCCTCGCAGCGTATATTGCAAAATCAAAAGCTTCCTTTTCTCTTCAATCTATGACTCTTTTGGCAACTATCATGGACTTTACAAAAATAGGTGATTTAAAGATCTTCATGAATGAGGACACGCTTCAATGTATGGAAGAAACTATGGCACAGAAAGGTTTCCTAGAGTCTGATACGCTTAAATCTATATTCAGCCTTTTAAAACCAAATGAACTCGTGTGGTCGTTTTTCGTCAAAAATTATCTATTGGGTCAAATCCCCCCCGCATTTGATTTTCTTTATTGGAATGCGGATTCCACACGCGTTCCGGCAAACCTGCATAGCTTTATCATCCGTAGATGCTTTCAAGAAAATCGTTTCATGCAGCCTGGAGGAATTAATATCCAGGGTATCTCCCTTGATTTGCAAGAGATTACAACGCCTGCTTTTCTCCTTTCAACCTTTGAGGACCATATCTCACCATGGAAAAGCTGTTATCCAGCAGCCCACCTTTTTAAAGGCCCTTTAAAATTTGTACTCGCCGGATCTGGACATGTGGCAGGTGTTATAAATCCTCCATCTCAGAATAAATATTATGCCTACACAAATTCTCATTTCCCAATAAATCCTGATGACTGGTTAGAAAATGCTACAAGAACAGAGGGTTCTTGGTGGACACTGTGGGATCAATGGGTCAGCCCTTTAAGTGGAGAGAAAACCGTTCCCCTGACAAACTACCCCTCCCTTGAACCCGCTCCGGGATCCTATGTGAGAGAGATATATGAGTAAGTCTTACGCAGTATTAATACATTAAGATTTTTAAACTTCATAAAATTGATTCTCGTGGTAACATCAGAAATCGTAAGACCTTGCAAAAGAGAATAACAGATGACCACACAAACAGCTCTCCGCCCTCAACCTCTCCCAGAAAATTTTGTTTATCTTCAGGACATTGATCCTACCATTTTACAGGAAGTCAGATATGCACTCTCCCATAATTTTATGGGACGCCCCGTCACTTCTTATAACAGCCCTATCATTATCGTCACGGAAGCAGTCGCACTTGCCCTCAAGGCTGTTCAGGAAGAACTGAAGCCCTTTAATCTGGGCCTCAAAGTTTATGATGGCTATCGTCCCCAAGATGCTGTGGATGCTTTTGCCAAATGGGCCGAAGACCCTACAGATCAGCTTATGAAAGCAGAATTTTATCCGAACATTGACAAAAAAACTCTTTTTGAGGCGGGGTATATTGCAAAACGGTCCTCTCACACGCGGGGAAGCGCCGTGGATCTAACAATTGTACCGCTACCTGTTCCCGAACAGCCTACCTGGGAACCCGGAGATCCAATACTCGATGGCAGACTTCCTAAAGACAAAAGATTTCCAGATAATTCCATCGATATGGGAACAGGATTTGATTGCTTGGACGAGCTATCCCACACCATAAATCCTGCCTTACCCCCTGAAGTGCGCGCCAACCGATTACTTCTCAAAACCCTCATGGAAAAACATGGGTTTGAAAATTATAGGAAGGAATGGTGGCACTTTGGTTTAAGAAATGAGCGCTATCCAGACACCTATTTTAATTTTCCTGTGGAATGAGGGATCCACAATTAAATTACGTTTCATGTACATTTGCTCTATAATGATCTTATTTAAGATAGGCGGTGACCGCTATAAATAAGAACGTTCTTAGACCTAGGATGAATGTCTTCGTCACTCTGAGCTTCCTCATAGCCTGTGTACCTTTACAAGCTATGGAGGAGAAGTTTGAGGAAAATGATATCTTACATCGTGCCCCTTCCAACAAAGCACTCCCCTATGCTCAATGGGAGATACCAACTAAACTTGAAAGGGTACTTAGACCACTCGGGGAATATGTTGTTCCTCTTCCTTGCACTGTAGTTATCCAAAAGAATTATGACCCCAATTCGGCGATTACTATGCTGCATCCAGAATTGGTACAAATGATCTTAGAATCTCTGGACATACGAAGTATTATCATAGCTCGACAGGTGTGCAAACTTTGGAAAGCGAAAAGTACCAATCGGCAGGAGCAAGATATCGAGCAAAGTGTGCAATTATTAGCAGACTGGAAGCATGGAGATGAAAGCGAACAACTTTTAAAAGCATTTACCTTTAATCCTCATCATCTTCTTTTGGCGCTTCAAGTATTAGCTCCCCTCATGCCCTTGTGTACACCGATCGAAGAAGCGTATACAATTAATTGGTCTCTACATCAGAACGCATTAAATACTGAAGGTGACAGACCTGAAATCATTGAAAAATTGGTCTCAGTTCTAAAAGTTTCTCGTATTAACAAGGCCTTAATCATAATTTTTCTTAATCACATCGATGTTTTAGATCTTTCTTTAACCTCACTTGCCGTTTGTATTTTGAAACAAATTCCTGAAGTCTGTGACATACTAGAAAACATTGAAGAAGCTCTTCGGCTTGAGCCAGAGCAGTTCCTAGAGATTGTTAAAGATATTAATAATCATCCTCGCCTTCAAAAATATCTCATGACCTTAAAACTTTTGGCCTTAAGTGAAAATGCAGAAGCAATAGATCGGTTATCAAAGCTTTCAACTCCCATCGGCTTATTATTGAAAGGGAGCTCAGAAAAAATTTTTGAAGAAAACAGCGAAATTAGTGAAGAATCAGAATATCTTACCAATCATCCTCTTTGGGGAGCTTACGGTTTAGGAGGGGAGCTACTTAGTAACCAGTGGGATGCAATATTCATGCATAATTCCTATGGAAAAGACTTTGATCCCGATCGATTAAAAGCTTTTTGGAAATATTATTCGACTATTGAATCTCGTTACCGTTTATACGATCAGAAATTCCTATTTTTTATTCGTTTATTTGACATTTATTTAGATAGAAAAGATAATGAAGGCCTTGTTAATACATTAAGCGCATTAACTAATGCAGAGCTGAAAGAACTTGTAAGCCCTTCAGAGTCTAGCTTCCTAAGCCCGATTGAGAAATACACTTCTCGTCGCGATTACTTTCTTGCCTTGTCAATTCTTAAGGAAGCTAAAAAACGATATAGAGACACCTCTTTCCAGGCTAAAGTTGGATTTTTAAAGAAGTGTATAACAGCAACTCAGAATGAAAAATGCTTTCCAGAAGCAGACGAATATCTCAAAGAAGTATTAGGTCCTTTTCAATTATCTGATTCATCTGATTCATCTGATTCTGATGATTACATTAGTTCGGATGAATCAGGGAGTTCTGTAAAATCCGAAACTTCTGAAATTGCTTGTAGTTTTGAAGAGGAATTGGATGAAAATTCAAATCAGAGTAGTGAAACCAATGTTTCTTTTCAAAGTCCCTTTAGCAAAGCTCATTAATTTTTAAGTACGTGTAAGTAACAATCGGAGCAATATCAAGGAAAGCTTACGACAACTTAAAGAGCAGCAACTTGGAGATGAGAATGAACAACTTTTAAGATCATTCTCATTTTATCCGTGTGCTCTTTTCTTGGCACATCGAGAGTTACCCCCCTAGCGCCAATTCGCCTTAGTGATTTGGGCTGAATGGACTTGTCTCTAAAGGGTACAAAGGAACACCCCATTACCGCAATTATTCAAAGGCTTGTTTCTATTCTGAGGATCTCACTTCATCTCTACAGTAACTTAGAAAATCTCTATCGTAAACGTATTAACATATTAGATATTCGTTCAGCCTCAATTCCGTCCTCTGCAGAACCAGGGGCAGGAAATGACAAAGACAAATGCGGCAATGAAAAAAAGGAGGGAGTTAAGAGAGAATCTGGGCTCTTTGCCTTAAGAAATGGAGCCTGTCCAGGAATTTAATTTGACTTACCGGTGGAATGAGCAAAATATGCTTAATCGCAACATCCACAATCTGTATTACACTGATTAATACATTCTTGAGTAGTTGCTTTTGGATTTTTTTGAACCCAAGGTGGTGTTGGAGAATAACCGTTTCTGCAGATTGTCTCACAGACCCCATAATTATTGCCATACCATTGACATGTGCCATCACCCCAATTCGGATCACATGAAGAGCACTGAGCCCACAAATTCTCTGAATAGAGAATAAATGATAGTGCTATCAAAAACGTATTTTTCATTAATCTCTCCATTGCTTTAGGATATGAGCAAACTTAAAAATAAATTCATTCCTCTTATGCTTAGATAATCGGTACACTAAATTCCTTAATTTTTCCTTAACATCTGATACAGACGAGCCCTGTGGAGATCAGGAGTCATCCGTGAAAAGGTCTTAGGCATGTTAAATCCCCAGATTTTCGACCTTGGGAAAATTCACCGTGTTTTTAGATAATGGCTAGATCCTAGAAGTTTTCTTGTCTGCCCTCTAAAAGAGACCCCGGGGTTATCTCTATTAATGAAAGAGCACAAAAAAATAGCGTAAAATTAAATATTTTTTAATACATTATAAATTAAATTAACAATGTAATAAATTTAGTACAAAGGAATCTTTCATGAAAAACATATTTAGCATAATATTTCTAGCGATGGCTTTTATTTCAAACACTGACGTAAATGCAGAATCCTGTGTATACGATAGTGACTGCTCTTGGGATGAGAGTTGTTGCGGAGGAGTATGCAAGGGTTCTTGTGATGAAAAGAACATATAAGAGAAAGTTCAACCTAAGAGTTGATGGGTGCTCTTCTGGTGACATAAAACTAACTAGTTAGATATTGCCCTCGCATATTTAACTGCCTTTTTCGATAGTACTTTAAAAATCAGAAAGGAAAGGACCTTTGCAATCCATCCTTGAGGATTAACACCAATGGCTTTACAAAAAAAAGAAGCGCCACTGTCCACATGGTTTTTCTGATAAAGACTGTAGACAGCCTTCCCATAGGCTTGGGTGTAATGGAGGCGGCTATAAGGAGCGGTTTCGTTATTGGCTATATAATAGGCATAGGGAAGCTCATCGTCTTGATCTTCCAGAAGACGGCTCATGGTCACTTTAAACCGCTTAAAAAGGTTCAATTTTTCTTGAGCTTGGTATCGCTGGAG
Organism: Alphaproteobacteria bacterium; assembly: GCA_035531295.1. GTDB lineage: Bacteria > Pseudomonadota > Alphaproteobacteria > UBA9655 > UBA9655 > UBA9655. The sequence goes on along the minus strand of DATKTE010000081.1, from coordinate 2,652 downwards.
GTGAGTGTAGAACAGCTTATAATGCCTTAGTTCATCGGCTGCAATTTTTCTACAGATTTGCTTTAAGAGCGGCTCATCTGTTGCATCTTTCACAGCTGTGTAAAACGTACTCGTCCCAATTTCAATCATACAACGCGTAAGAAGCTCTGCTGCACGCGACCCTCGGATTGATTCGGTCGCGTTAACATCAATCGGAAAGCCTTGAACATAAGCTTTAAAACGATCTTCAAAATCAAAACTGGGGTCAGCTAATTTGATCCACTTTGCCAGCACTTTTCCATGCTTTACTTCGTCTTTTGACCACGCCTCAATTTCTCTAGAAAAAAGCTCATCACCAGCAAAAACGCCTTTGAGATATAGCTCATAATCTGAGCTATTATATTCAATGACGCTTCCGGCTTTGATAACACTTAAAATTTGTGGATTCACTTTTTGAGGGTCAAACAGGGACCAGTCTATATCTTCAGATTTCCATTTCTCAGACATCGTTTTCATTCTTATCTATAGTCTTCATGAAAGCCTCTTAACCATGGAGAACGCTATACAGAAGAGTTTAACATTTCGTTAATACCCTTTTTGGTGGCTTATTACTTCCATGAGTTTAACACGGGCTATCTCTAAATTTTGATCAGCTTGCTCACGCTCTTCTAAGGTTTTACTGTCAGCAACATCTTCAAGCAAGTTTTTTATTTCAATTTCTAAAGCAGCTTTATCAAGAGCTTCAAGAGGAGTGCCTTCTGTCACCAGAGCCACACATCTCTCAGGCGTCACTTCAGAAAATCCACCATCCACAAAAATTCTGATAAGAATTTTCTCTTCATCGTAGATAGTAACCACGCCAGGACGCAAGAGGGTAAGGAGGGGTGCATGATAAGGCAATACACCAATATCCCCTTCTAAGCCCGGAATAACAACCATACTCACGTCTTGATGGAATAAGATTTTTTCAGGAGAAACCAGCGTAAAAGGAAGAGTTGTCATTCGCTTACGCAGCCTCTTTCGCTGTTCGTTGAGCTTTCTGAACAGCCTCTTCAATTGTTCCTACCAGATAAAAAGCCATTTCCGGCAAATGGTCGTAAGTCCCATCCACGATGCCCTTAAACCCAGCAATGGTATCCTCAAGGCGCACAAAAACACCAGGCGTTCCCGTAAAAACTTCTGCTACATGGAAAGGTTGGGACAGAAAGCGTTGGATTTTTCTGGCCCTTGCTACTGTAAGCTTATCGTCTTCTGAAAGCTCATCCATTCCTAAGATTGCGATAATGTCCTGTAACGATTTGTATGTTTGAAGAATTTTTTGAACATCCCGCGCAACCGTATAATGTTCCTCACCCACAATACGAGGATCTAGAATGCGAGAGGTTGAATCCAAGGGGTCTACCGCTGGATAAATACCAAGTTCAGCAATTTGCCGACTTAAAACGGTCGTTGCATCTAGAAAAGAAAAAGCTGTTGCGGGAGCCGGATCAGTCAAGTCATCCGCTGGAACGTAAATGGCTTGCACGCTCGTGATAGAACCTTTAGTCGTTGAGGTAATTCTTTCTTGCAGTTCGCCCAATTCAGTCGAAAGAGTTGGCTGATACCCCACGGCTGAAGGGATACGTCCCAATAAAGCTGACACTTCTGCACCGGCTTGGGTAAACCGGAAGATATTGTCAACGAAGAAAAGAACATCTTGTCCTTCTTGGTCTCGGAAATATTCAGCAACCGTAAGACCAGAAAGTGCAACGCGGGCACGAGCTCCAGGGGGTTCATTCATTTGCCCATAAACCAATGCAGCCTTGGAATTTCCTTTCTCGAGATCGATAACACCCGATTCAATCATTTCGTGATAGAGATCATTACCTTCGCGGGTTCGCTCCCCTACGCCCGCAAAAACAGAATAGCCACCGTGAGCTTTGGCAATATTGTTGATGAGCTCCATAATAATAACTGTCTTCCCCACTCCCGCACCACCAAAGAGACCAATTTTCCCTCCTCGTACATAGGGAGCCAAAAGATCCACAACTTTAATTCCAGTCACGAGAACTTCTGTGTCCGTTGATTGATCCACAAATTTCGGTGCTTCCCTATGGATGGGCAAGTATTCTGTGGCCTTAATCGGGCCAAGATCATCAATAGGCTCACCTATCACATTCATAATCCGGCCCAAGGTTCCCGGACCAACAGGAACAAGGATGGGATGACCCGTATCCGTCACTTCCTGCCCGCGCACGAGACCTTCCGTACTATCCATTGCAATCGTACGTACTGTCTGCTCGCCAAGATGCTGTGCGACTTCCAAAACAAGCCGCTTGCCATGATTTTGAGTTTCAAGCGCATTCTGAATTTCAGGTAATGTTCCTTCAAATGACACATCCACAACGGCCCCAATAACTTGGGTAATCCGCCCCTTTGCTGTATTCTTTGCCATATGGTTCTCCTCTTGTCAGCTCAGGGCTTCAGCCCCAGAAATAATTTCAATCAGTTCACGTGTAATATGAGCCTGACGCGTCCGGTTGTAAGTTAATGTTAGTTTACGAATAATGTCCCCCGCATTGCGGCTCGCACTGTCCATAGCTGTCATCCGCGCTCCCTGCTCACTAGCAGCGTTCTCAAGTAAAGCATTATAAATCTGTACGGTAACATTTTGGGGAAGGAGCCGACCGAGGA
>DATKTE010000080.1:0-2374 GCA_035531295.1 Alphaproteobacteria bacterium | reverse complement strand
GGTTGACTCCTGCTGGTGCTGAAATAAAGCAAGAAAGCATTTTAGTACTCCTTTATTATTTTGCGATGTTATGCATTCTCTTTTTTATCTGACTGATACTTCAATAAAGCATGCCTTAGATTTCTTACTTCTGCTACAAGGTAAGAGGTCTGGGTTGCAGTGGGGTCGTACTTTACGCCCCAAAAACCAAGGCTAAAATGTTCGAACTTACCTAAACCAGCTTCCAATCGGAAACTGGATACCCTCTTTAAACTCACGCCTGGTTCGGCCATATCAACTACAATATCACCAACTTGATATTGCCCTACGAGGAATTCGACCTCAAAAGATTGGCCTTTATTGATATGGGCTATTTCCAGGGTGGCAACGTTGTCCATTTTTTCTAAACTCAATTTTTTCCTATAAACGCCTAAATCTCCTATGTATCGGCCAACATATACCTTTGCATCATCGCCAAATCGAAAATACAATGTTATATTTTGAAGTTCAACGTTACCTGTATTACCAACCTTAATTCTTATCGTGCTAAGATCGGTTACTTGATTCGGACCCATAAAAACCTTTACAGGGACGCCAAAACCGGTCTCTAATTCCTCTTGGGTAGCATGAGATAATAAATTGCTTTCATTAACCAAAGACCAAATAATTTTCTTTTTCTTTTTGCTTATACGCTGAGTCAGAATTGTGAGCAAAACACCAAGCAAAAAAGTAACTCCCCAGCCTACAATTGTAATCCAGTCAGAGCTTTTTATATCAAAAGCCATCTATACCCTCGTCATTTATGTGTTTGCATAACATTTACATATAAGGCAATTTTGCCTGATCCCAATATATCGGGATTGAACAAACAAACAGGCAAATTTGCTTACTTTCAATATTCAACATAGTATTGTCTTTCTGATCGTAAAAAAACGATAAAATTGAAAATCTTACGGGCGCCCCGCTTTATGGCAAGAATAACAATTTAAGCCACAAATTGTTTTGAAAATTGCGAGTCAAAAGCACACCTGGAGCCCTGTCAAAAAATCAAAAGAGTCAAACGGAGACTTGACCCTTTATCAAGCGAGAAGTAACGGGTGCGGAAAGGGAGGCGAAAACGAGGCCGAGCTGATGCGAGCGTCTGGGCCAAGCAGAAAAGGAGAACTTTTTTGGCAGGAGAGGTGTTTTTTCTCTTGACTCGCCCTTTAATGGGTGACCCCAAAAATATGCAAAGAGCCAAAGTGTTACTTGATCTACCCGAATATAAGCGTCCAACGATCCATCTTGCAATTGCAGCATAGACGGACATCGAACTCATAGAGGGTAGCCGTCAGATGAGATCCTAGCTCCTACAATTTAATTGATTTCAGACCTTCTCGAGACTTATCTAAATATTGTTTTGCAATTTCATAAAACATGTTGTTATCGCCGGTATACGCTATAATTCTGCAGCCTTTTTGAATCATTTCTAGCGCTGAATCTACGCTCCATGCAATGTTTGCTACCGGAATATTTCTGCTACTGCATGTCTTAATAACATACTCCATATGCCTGTAAATTTCAGGATCTGTAAGCATCTTAACGGTTTCATTTAACGCACCACCGCCTTTAGGGCGTATCCCTAGCTCAATTGCGAGATCAAAAGGACCAAATAAAACGGAGTTTATTCCATCAACAGACAAAATATCTTCAAGGTTTTCAATTGCCGCCATTCGTTCAATAATTGGCATTATAATCACCTCGTCGTTCGATTTATCCATGAAATCGAACCACCCCATTGCACCATATTTCGTTGCCCGAACTACCGAAGCGCCCCCCCTATTTCCCTTCGGGGGGAAAAGGCACGATTCTGCCAGCTTTTGAGCATCCAGCTTGTTGTTTATGAATGGTGCTACTATTCCTTTAGCGCCGAAATCTAGACATTTTTTTATCTGGCCTGTATCGTTATGCACAACCCTGCATATTGGAGTCACGTCAGCCGCATAGGCCGCCCTAATCAAGTGCTCCATCTGTGCCCCATAAGGTCCAGTTTGGGCATGTTCAGAATCCAAAAGCACAAAATCATAGCCAATGTGTCCGGAAATCTCCACATTGATAGGCGAGGACGAAACTATAATACTACCCCACAGGATTTCTCTTTTGCCAATAGCTTCCTTAATCTCTTTCATAAGCCTTCCTCCTTTTCTCATCATATCATGTTGGTATAATTATTTAATTTTGCAGCTCAAATCCGTTTAAAATACAAGTCTAATTAGCCTTTTGTCGAAGAAGGCTAATCAGACTTTTCCTGCCAGCCACAGAACCAGGAATGGACAGAAAATGACTAATACTAGACCAAGCAGCATCGTAGCAAAGATTGGCCACCAATCAGCCCATTTAGGTGGATACCTTGTAT
>DATKTE010000079.1:0-4927 GCA_035531295.1 Alphaproteobacteria bacterium | reverse complement strand
TTTTAAGAAGCTTCACAAGGGAAGTTAAAGGTTTAATCTCAGGAATGGTCAGCCGCCCGCATTGTTCCGCAGCTTCGATAGCATGAGTACGCATTTTTTCAAGATTCAATCTGGGAATAGATGTTCGTTCAAAATGAACGGGCCATAAACAGGACACCCCGAGTTCTGTTGCTTTTTCGACAATAAATTCTTGTCGCTTGGGCTTTATGGGTGAAAATACGAGCCATAGATCCCCTTCTTGTCGTTGAGGACGGCTTTGAATAAAGACGCGCAGAGTTGTCGACTTTTTGGTCGTCTTTATAATCCGTGCCTTCCACTCACCCTCTCTCCCATTGAAAATCAGAACGTCATCATTTTCTTTCAACCGCATCACTTTTTGCAAGTAGTGGCTTTGATTTTCGGAGAGATCCACTTCTTGGTTTTCATGGAGGGAGCTTTCGATATAAAGACGTATCATGTGACCTCACTCAAAGAACAGTAGAAAGAAGGGGTTTTACGTTTCCTACTCCATCGTCTAAAGAGGATAGAAGGGAAGCCAAGAAAAAATGCAATTTACTTTGGATCTGAATTGACTCTTGGGTCTTTGGAAAAAGGTCGGAACTAGTTCATTTTCCTGATCTTGAGAAAGACTTTGAGGGCTAGACGAATAGGTGTCGTAAGAAACAGATTCATCTTGTTCTTTAAAGGCAGCCAATTCATTATCCACTGTAATACTCAGCAAGGAGTCCTGAAGTACATTGGCTTCAGTTTTTTGTTGGCTTGTTTCTAAAGCAACTTCTTCCAAAGGAAGCTTATTTTCAAACGATGGGATGGGTTTATAGGGGCGGTTATGTGCACTACTCTGTTCTCTAAATACTTCCACAAGCAGGGGGATAAGGGGATCTAAATAACTTGCTTTCTTAGACCTTTTCCCGATGTCACCTTTCTTAGGAAGTGCTCCAGGAACTTCATAGTGCTTATCGCTTAGTAAAAAGATTTCTCTCCCATAGGCCTCGAAGTCATTATTATAAAAAAGAGCACAAATTTTCTCGGCTTCTTGCTTGGCATCAAACCCAGGGAAGCTTTTTCTCCGTGCGCTATCTATACGAAGTGTCCATCCGCTTTTATGATATCCTTTATAATATTTCTGATCATTTACCGGGGCGCTTTTGCGAAAGAACGCGAATGGATTCTTATGCAGGATCTTGTGTCCTCTCCCATGAATTTCATTTTCTGAGATTTCAATTTTTGCGTGAACTTGCGTTACTGAAGCAACCGTTACTAATGTATAAATTAAACTTTTTGTTTTCAGATTCATGAAAATACCCCGAGAAACTTATTATCTTAATAATAAGAAAACGCTAAAAAATCCTTCTGTCAATATGAAATATTTTTGCATTAAAAATATTGACCGCTAGAATCGTCCCAATATAAGCTATATAAAGATACCATTTCAAAAATGGATCTTTATACTAATTAAACTACTTTATTTTTATAGGAGATATAAATGTCAAAGTTGTTTTTCCCTGTTGTGAGCTTGTGTGGATCCTTTCTTCTTGTCCCTCCCGTATTAGGAATGGAAGGGTTGAGTGAGTTGAGTGAGTCGACTGAGTTTATCAGAACTTTTACAAAAGATCCGGGTGCGAGACGCGTCATCCCCCGTGGTGAGTCTCCATCGAATTCGAGTAAGCCGAAACTCTCACCGGAAAAACCGGAAGGTTCATCTAAACGAAAGTTCTCAGGTATATTCAAAAGGAAGCCATCAGAATCCCCAGTTCCTACTTCTCCAAGAAACACACAAGAAAAGCCTGTAAAGCCTAAACAATCCTCTTTTACATCTCAGAAACCATCAGAAGCTCCAGCTCCGACTTCTCCCAGAGGAATTACACCAGGACTACAGCTTAAGCCGCCCCCTTCAACACCTAACAGAAATCCTCTAAGAAAAGGTGATGAAGCGAGAAACACACCGCAGCAGGTCGCTCTAAAACCGAAGCCTAACGTTGGTGCTAATTTGACTCAACGCCTACAGGGAAGAACGAACGCTCTCGAAAAGGAAGTTAAAAAGGAAGTCGAATTAGCTGAGCAATTTGCTCCAATAAAAACTCTATCAAGTGCTGACATCGAAAAAATCCTCAACGCCTCTGCGGCTTTCACACTTTATGAGAATAATGAAGAAAGATGGAGAATTGATGTAAAATCCAAGCAAGCAACCCACGCTACTTTAAAGAAAGCAGTTTGTAAGGACTATGTCGATAAGTTCCTTGAACTTAAAAGCCAAGCTAGGGAACATTCACCAGGAATTTATAATACTGGGTTTGATAAAAATGATTCAACGAACTACATAACGCATCCATCTGTTGAAGCTCACGTACTTGAAAAACTGGGACCTTATAGTGGAAATACAGTAAAAGCGGCAACAAGGGACAATAGAAATAATGTGCAAGGACATATGTTTAAATTCCAACTGAAAGTTAAGTCCTCTAATGATCAATATTTGGATCTTCAATATCCTAACATTGGCTTTGGAATGGCAACGATGGACCCATCATTCCTAACCTTAACTGCTACTTACAGCGAAAACCCTACCCAAGATAAGTAATTCTATATCTCTCGTTATTAAGAAGAGGCTACACATTGTGTAGCCTCTTGTATAAAAGGGTGAAATTTTCACCATTGCGTGAGGATTTTTTCACAGCATAATAGGCATAATTCTGAAACTTTGCGTTGATATGATGAAATTAAGCACCTATGTCCAACTTACCCGCCTGAATCGCCCTGTAGGGATTTGGCTTTTGCTCTTCCCAGCATGGTGGGGAATTGCGCTTGCGTGCCCGATACAACCGCCCGTTTTTCTTCTGATACTATTTGCCTGCGGAGCCGTCCTGATGCGCAGTGCTGGTTGCGTTTATAACGATATGATTGATAGAGATTTTGATGCTCAAGTCAGGCGAACGGCTTCTCGCCCTCTTGCATCAGGAGTCGTTTCCTTACATGTTGCTTTCTCCATTCTTTTTCTACTTTTGGGGGTGAGTGCTCTTATTCTTTTCAGCCTACCGCTTCCTGTTATTACGACCGGTTTTGTAGCCCTAGGCCTTGTGTTTCTCTACCCGTGGATGAAGCGACTTACCTATTGGCCCCAACTTTTCTTGGGGCTTACCTTTAATATTGGGATTCTTATGGGTTGGTTAAGCCTTCATCCTACCCTTTCATTAACTCCTTTTCTCTTTTATGGAGGAGCAATCCTATGGACCCTAGGTTACGACACGATTTATGGCTTTCAAGACCGAGAAGATGACCTCTTCGTCGGTGTCAAATCGGCTGCTATTGCCATTTCTTCGGCCCCTAAGCTTTACTTAAGCTTGTTTTATGGAGGGACTCTTATTCTATGGGCAATGGGAGGGAAACAGGCCCATCTCGGCTGGATTTATTGGTTTGTTTTGAGTTTAATAGCCCTTCATCTGGCTTGGCAAATTTCATCATTAAGAGAAGCTGACCCAGATAATTGCCTAAAACGATTTAAGTCAAATACGAACGTTGGAATTCTATTGTTTCTTGGTATTTTGCTTTCTCGTATCATCGATTGAAGTTATTGGCTATTCACGCCATCTGACACGCGTCTAGGAAGGGGCTGCGAGTCATTTCAACGTTGACAAAATTTAAAGAGTCTATCTATAAAAATTTGTATAATGTTTACGTATTTTTATGGTATTTATGTGTTAGCTAAAAATCAGATCTCAAAATTAATTAATACTTTTTCAACTTTAGCGATCTCTACCATTTTGTTGGGTTCTATTTTTAATACACCAAATTGGGCAATGCATGAAGAAGATCAGGAAAAAGAATCCCATTTCGCTCGTGTTCCTTCGGAAATTATGTCGCATATATTCAGTTTTCTTCCCCTAGAAAGCCATGATCCTGTGAGCCGCGTCAGTAGAACTTGGGAAATTTTGGCCAACGATGAAGGGGGAGGCTTCAGAGATCTTATAGCTTTTAAAAAAACATACAAAGCTCAACGAGCACAGCTTTTGGGCAAAATTCCCACTATAGATCTTTTAGGTCCTATTCTAAATAACTTAAGAAAATCCGTCCTGCTTTTAAACCATAGAGCACAGGAAGATCGAATGGGGTTCGTCACTCAGCTTTTTGAAGAGTTGCAACCTCGTGCCACAAAATCTAACAATTTTACCAAACCCGCAAGCCGTTTAGTAAATATTTGGGCCCCTCTCGCTCTGCTGAGAGCATGCGATTCGTTCTGGGCTCCAGATATGAAAAAGTGGCTTGAGAACGTTGTCATTCCTTGCCTACGGGATCAGCGTTCTAAGCAAAATGCTTTGTTTTTGCTTGGTACACCTGAAGCTTTAGAAGCTCAATTCTTGGATTTACCGGATGATAAATCATATTTTTTAGCAATGGAGCTCTGTGAAAGAGGATCGGTTCGGACAGTTTTTCAACAAGGTATTACGTGCAGACAGAAGAGTAAGTGGCAACCGGCCTTGCGTTATTTCACCCTCGCTTTAGCAAAGGATCCAGCTTTTTCTGAAGAATTGCAAAAAGAGTGGTATATAGAGGTAGCAGACACATACACCTTTTTTGAAGAATGGCCAAAGGCAGCAAAGTTTTACGCGCTTGCAATAGAAAAAGATCCAGAGTTCTCAGCTTTAGATTACCCAGCTGCAGCTGACGCGCACTTCAATTCCAAGGACTGGGGAAATGCGGCAAAATATTATATCCTTGCCTTAGAAAAGGATCCTGATTGTCCTGCCCACACATATGCTGATGTCGCGGATTCACTCTACGAGCTCAGAGATTGGCCAACGGCAGCAAAATACTATTCCGTTGCCATGGAAAAGAATTCTAACCTTTCTGCTTGGACCTATGTAAAAGCAGCTATTTCATACTATGAGCTCAAGAATTGGCCAGCGGCAGCAGAGTCTTGCACCCTCGCTTT
>DATKTE010000078.1:0-2310 GCA_035531295.1 Alphaproteobacteria bacterium | reverse complement strand
CGCTAAATCTTGATTTTGCACCACATTACCCAAACGTTGCTGAACATATTCGCGATTAATGGTCACTGTATAATCTTCGGGTAGTTCGGAGGCTTCGAAAGACAATTCCTCAAGTACTTTTTCTACAATCGTGTGGAGTCGCCTAGCCCCAATATTTTCAGTGCTAGAATTTACTTTGTAGGCAACCTCTGCTAATTCATTAATAGCATTCTCTGAAAATTCTATCATTATTCCTTCCGCTCCCAATAAAGCGCTGTACTGTTTAATCAATGACGATTGGGGTTCCGTAAGAATGCGTTTAAAATCGGCCACACTTAACGATTCAAGTTCCACACGAATAGGGAATCTTCCCTGAAGTTCTGGAATAAGATCAGACGGCTTGCTGATATGAAAAGCTCCCGCAGCAATAAACAGTATGTGATCGGTTTTAACTGGGCCATACTTCGTAACGACAGTAGATCCTTCCACTATAGGGAGAATGTCACGTTGTACTCCTCCCCTAGAAACGTCTGGCCCACCCGCGCTATCGCGACCAGCAATTTTATCGATTTCGTCCAAGAAAACTATTCCCTCATGTTCAGTTCTACGAATGGCATCTTGAACCGCTTCATCTTGATCAATTAGATTTTGGGTCTCTTCATGTACCAAGATCTTTCGCGCTTCACGAACGGTCACGTTTCTCTTCTTGTGCCGCTTAGGGAGCATTCCTGACATCATATCCTGAATATTTAAGCCCATCTCCATCATGTTATTGTTACCCAACATGTCGGAAAGTGGCGTAGATTCTTCAACCGCAATTTCAATAACCTGCTCTTCAAGGTCCCCACGCTGCAAGCGGTCAGCTATTAGCTTACGTTCTTTCTCTATTTCGGGAGTCACATCAATGTCCTTTTCTGGATCTGTCGTTTGACCAAACAGCATCTGAAAGGTGTTGCTAGAGGTACTCTCTGAGCGTTTTTCTGGAACTAACAGCTCAATCAAACGTTTCTCTGCGTTGATTGCTGCCTGAACTTGCACCTTATCTGCGCGTTCCACCTTCACCATACGTAAGGCTATCTCCACTAAGTCACGAATAATGGCTTCCACATCCCGACCAACATAACCTACTTCAGTAAATTTCGTAGCTTCTATTTTAATGAATGGGGCACGAACAAGCTTTGCCAACCGCCGGGCAATCTCAGTCTTTCCAACGCCCGTAGGGCCAATCATCAAAATATTTTTGGGTATAATTTCTTCTTGCAATTGCTCTGGAAAACAAGAACGACGGTAGCGATTACGCAAAGCGATCGCAACAGCTCGTTTTGCAGCATCTTGCCCTACGATAAACCGGTCCAATTCATGGACAATTTCTCGAGGTGTCAAGCTGTCCATAGTTTCACCCCCTATAACTCTTCCACATTTATTTGCTCATTAGTATAAACACAAATCGAAGCAGCTACAAGCATTGCTTCTCGTACGATCTCGGTTGTCGGCAAATCTGTATGTTTTACTAAAGCACGCGCGGCGGCTAAAGCATAGTTTCCACCAGATCCAATTGCGGCGATTCCATCGTCCGGTTCAATCACTTCACCGGAGCCAGATACAATCAAAAGATTTTGGGCATCTGCTACCAGAAGCAGTGCTTCAAGATTACGCAGCATTTTATCTGTTCGCCATTCCTTCGCAAGCTCTACAGCCGCACGCTGAAGATTCCCATGATACTCTTCGAGTTTTTGTTCAAATTTATCAAATAGTGTAAACGCATCCGCTACGGATCCCGCAAACCCTGCAATTACTTTTCCATGAAACAAACGACGCACTTTCCGGGCTTTATGTTTCATCACGGTTGCCTGCCCAAAGGTCACTTGGCCGTCACCCGCTATAGCTACGTGTTCCCCTTTCTTCACTGCGACAATGGTCGTTGCATGAAACATGGCTAACACCCCCTTCTATAAAGTTTACTCGGGCATTTTCAGTGTGTCAAGTAAATTGTAGGCAATTTGCAACTTTTTGTGAAAATTCACTCTGTCGCTGGACTATGGGTCCCTTTACTTCGCTCGGGGATGAGCCTGAGAATAGACTTTTTTAAGCCGTTCACGGGTTAGATGCGTATATATTTGGGTTGATGAAAGCTTAATATGTCCCAACAACTCTTGAACACTTCTTAAATCCGCGCCGCCGTCCAACATATGCGTCGCAAAGGAATGGCGAAGCATATGGGGATTTACATGTTGTTCCAGACTAATCTTGGCGACCAGTTTGTCCAAAATCCGTCTGACAGACCTGGCCGATAAGCGCGTCCCTTGGTAATTGAGTAAAAGAATTTTATTG
>DATKTE010000077.1:0-9761 GCA_035531295.1 Alphaproteobacteria bacterium | reverse complement strand
TGTAGCAAATCTTCGATCGATTTATGATTGTTTCCCTTAGAAAAGCCCTTCTCTCCTCGAAGATTTGAGTACGTCGCATCAAGTAACTTCACCATTTCTTTATCCCGTGCCTTTGCAGATTCTCCTCCCATCACAACAGCTATAATGCGTCGGTTGTCCCGAACAACAGAAGCGGCCAAATTAAAGCCTGATGCATTGATAAATCCAGTTTTAATACCATCTAAACCTGGGATTTTTCCTAAGAGACGGTTATGGTTTTGATGAACCTGGCCCTTATAGGCAAATGTTGGCTCTTTAAAAACTTTAAAGTATTCAGGAAAATCTTTATAAAGACGCTGAGACAATATAGCCATATCCCGTGCTGTGGTTCTACTTTGTTGTTTTTCTGGCAGTCCATGAGAGTTTTTAAAAATTGTTTTAGTCATTCCCAAACGACGGGCTTGCTCTGTCATGATAAGTGCAAATTTGGATTCTGAACCCTTTCCCAGTTTCTCTGCAATGGCAATCGATGCATCATTGGCTGATTTGGTTACCATGCCCAGGATAGCGTCACGAACGGTTATGACAGCCCCTGGCTCTAACCACAATTTGCACGGTGCGGCAAGAGATGCATGCTTTGAGACGGGAAGTTTTTGATCAAAAGAAAGTCTTTTTTCCCGTAAGGCCATAAAAGTCAGATAAAGGGTCATCATCTTTGTGAGAGAGGCGGGAGGGGTGATAGCATCTGCATTATTTTCATGGAGAACCTTGCCTGTTTCAGCGCAAATAATGATAGAGGCTTTTTTGACAGCCCCCAAGGAAGAGGAGCTTAGTGTAAAAAAAATCATTAATAAACAACAAAATAGTCCTGATCGCGCCGGCAAGGCCCTCATGATTCGCCCTTTCAAATTTTATGATAACTTTGCGTATAACATACCATTTTGTAGCATTTGTCTAGGAGAGGAGGAAAAATTTAACTGCTTATCTGAAAGCCCTAGCACAAAAACGCTATGTCATTTAGGATGAGGCAATTGTGACTATTACAGTATGTATAAATTGGAAGTTTATAGGTTTCCTTTACAGAGGGTATATCATGTTTCGCTCACGTATGGTTTTTTTAACGCGCTCTCTTCTTTTTTTCTCTTTCTTTGTTGTTGTTTTTGGAATTTGTAAATTGGAAACCTTGGGAAATTCTAAGGGGGTTAAAGAAAAAGATCTAACCTCTTCAGGCCTCGCGCTTCCGCCGACTTCAGGTAAAAAACCTGATTCAATTGTCGTTCTTTTTCATGGGTATGGAGATAACAATGAAAATTTTATATTTCTGGGTGCCTTATTAGGACAATTTCTTCCCAATACTGTTTTTGTTGCACCGAATGGCCCCATAGACTGTAAAGCAATCCCTTCCGGTAAACAATGGTTGAGTGCACCCAAAAATAACCGGCCCCAATTGTTGAAAGAAATTAAAAATCTTACACCATCCCTAAATCTGTATTTAGATAATTTATTAAAAACATATGATCTTCCTCCCGAAAAGATGGCCTTTCTGGGGTTTTCTCAAGGGGCGAGAATTGCCCTTCATATTGGTCTTCGGCGCCCTACGTGTGCAGGAATTGTTGCTATGTCGGGATCTTATTTGGATGATCCGACAGCAAAGAACTTATCTCAACCGCCTATCCTCATTATTCATGGCGTTGAGGATCAAAAGGCACCTGTAGCTCTTGGGCGAGAATCGCACAAACAACTCGATGCATTAAAAATGCCCGTTACCCTCATTCTTTTACCTGGGATTGGTCATGATATTGATCCTCAAGGGGTGGAAATAGCTGGTGAGTTCTTAAAAGACTGTTTATCTGAAAAGATACGTTGATATGGGTAAGGGCTTGGATTCAAAATAAATAAAAATGTCTATCTAAAAAATTTCATACCATACTGATACAAAATGTGAAGGAACTGAAAAGGTCGCAAAGTTAGTTAAAAGTTGGGATCCAGATTTTATCATTACGACCGGGGATAATAACTATGGGGATGGGGACGACCTAGATGACAATGTCGGTTATTTATACAGTTCGTATATTTTTCCTTATAGGGGCAATATGAACAACCATCCGTAACCCATAATCGTTTCTTGCCGTGTTTAGGAAATCACGATTTTCAAGGGCATGATGCACAACCTTACTTAAACTATTTTAACTTGCCTGGTAATGGTTATTATTATGATGTTGTGCAAAAGAATGTACATTTTTTTCCGCTTGTTGCGATAGGCGTTGTCCGGATGGAATTTCTCCCGACTCAAAACAATTGCTCTGGGTAAAAGAAAAAATTCAAGAATCTCAACAGACCTGGAAAATTGTTTACTATCATCACCCTACTTATTCTTCGAGAGTACTGTCTCCTGGCGGAGGTAAGTGGCCGCCAGAGAATCTTGAAAAAAATAGCGCGAGAAAAATTGATCTTCCTTTTTCTGAGTGGGGTGTATCTGCTGTCCTAAACGGTCATCTTCATCTCTATGAAAGAATCGATATAAACGGAACTCCTTGTATTATCAATGGACTGGGAGGGGATGAGGGTCGTTATACGTTCCAGGATGGTCAGCCTGATCCTGAGAGTAAGGTACGATTTTTTGGAGAAGACGATGCCATGCTTATCAAAGCAAATGACGAGGAGTTATCTTTTAAGTTTATTACAGTGGCTGGTAAAACTGTTGATGAGTTTACCTTAAAGAAGTAGAGGTACTTCACTCTATGAGTGCGCTTTGTCCTAAAAGTGTCGTAAGACCTGATCCCGCCGTTCCAGTATGGCTTTCAAGTAAGAAGGAGTTAGAAAATCTGCATTTTTTGCGCAGGCAAAAATCTTCTTAAGCATAGGCAGATTCAAACCTTCAAGAGCCTTTCTCGTTTGATTAGGAAGGCGATTGGGAAAGGACATCACGAATTCTTCGTCGCCTGCATGATATTGTCTCCAAAGACTATTTCGGTAAGTCACATAGCGCAAAGGAAGACCATAAGATTTAAAGGACTGATAATAAGATTCTGGTAATGTATTGCCAAAGGCTTTTCTCATTTTTTCTGTTGTGGGGTTTTCAATCGTTTTTGCCTTCTCAAAGGGAAAAGGTTTATCCCAATCATTTGTTTGAAGCTTATCACTATAGAGAATTCTAACAAAAGGAAGACTTCCATACTTGACGTGTTGATGGTTGCGGATTCCACTGTTGTCAATGGCAATAAGGTACGTTTTTTCTTGATCCTTAAAAATCAAGATGTTGTGAGGTCCAGAATCCCATTGCCCAAAAACAAAATAGAACAGGTGTAGGTTAGCAACATCATTCACAGGTGCTTCCTTTAATGCAGATTTATAGATTCCTGGATCTAAAGCATCAATGTCTGTTTCAACAAACAGTTGGAGGGACCCTTTCATTCCATTTATTGTGGTCATGACAGTTGGAGGAATATTGGGAAACCCTAAACTTATAGAAGCCACATAAGCTGCAACTTCTGCGTATGCATCCCCTAAATCGTCTTTAGGCAAGCTTTTAAAGACGGCTTTGAGACCATTATCGAGTTCTACAAAATAAACGTCTCCATAAAACTCTACCTTTTTCCCACATGACTGAAGATGCTCTCTCATGGGACACACGGAGAGTACTTTTCCTTTTTTTAATAATTTTACAATCTCAGAATTTTTCCAATTTTTAGGATGGGTATCTATGACAGAACAGACATGATTATTTTTTTCTTTTATACTTGCAAAAGATGGGTTTATTAAAAGAAATAAAAAACCTAGCAAAAAAAGAATCGGATTTTTCATAAAAATAGTTCCCTTAAAGTTTTAACAACAGATAGATTTATCAATCTTAAAGTTGATGATAGGCATAAATTATCAGATTTCATTGTATGAATCTAACTCAAAGAATGTATCTATATGAAAGCAAGAAAGGCGTGTGGTGCGCTGTTTTTTGATCGACACTCAAAATGACAGATCTATTCAGGTGAGGAAGTTAATCTAAAAATATGGACTCCTAATTTTCTTCCAAAGTATACGCCGGGGTATACCCGAAGAATTTATCGCCTCTCGCAAAACTCCAAAAACCCTGTGTTTCCCTGGTGGGCGCTGAAGGATTCGAACCTTCGACCCGCTGATTAAGAGTCTTAGATTTAATGATTCTATTCAATTTTTCTTGATCTATAATCGTCTATTATTCCTTGTTTTTGCTCGTTTTTAGAATTCTCTCAATCTTTTTCGTATTGCTAAAATCTTTCTCTGTTGCTACCTATGTGCTACCTAGATGAAGAAATATGAGGCAGCAGATTATGCAAAAACTGACGAAGAAAATAGTTGAGTCTACTTTACCACAAGGTAAGGATCTCATTCTATGGGATTCGGAAATCAGTGGGTTCATGTGTAAGGTTACCCCTGCGGGGAAGAAGAGCTACTTTTTGTATTACCGTACCCACGATAAAAGGCAACGTCGTCCAAAGATTGGTGATCATGGAGTCATGACGTGTGAACAGGCCCGAAGCATGGCTCAACGGTGGCTATTGGAGGTGAGCCAGGGGAAAGACCCTTCTTCAGATAAGCAAGAACTTCGATCAATGCCAACGGTAAAAGAATTGGCTGATCAATACATGAGAGAGCACGCCCCTCGCAAGAAAGCCTCGAGTCGAAAAGAAGACAAGCGCTTGTGGGAGCAATATATTCTCCCCACGTTAGGATCTTTGAAAGTCTCATCAGTAGATCGCAGCGATATTGCCAAACTTCACCACGCCTTACAGCATCTGTCCACCACATCCAACCGTGTACTCAGTCTTTTGTCCAAAGCTTTAAATTTGGCAGAGTTGTGGGGATACCGACCGAACCATTCCAATCCCTGTCTGCATATTAAAAAATACTCTGAGCAAAAACGGGAGCGCTTTTTAAACCAGGATGAAATTAGCCGTTTGATGACGGCTTTGGAAGAAGAAGAAGAAGAGAAGGAAAATAATAATCCCTGGGCTGTCCATGCTATTCGCCTTTTATTGATTACAGGGTGCCGCCTCAATGAAATCCTTACTCTTAAGTGGGAGGAAGTGGATTTGGAGAACCAATGTTTGCGCCTTCAAGATAGCAAAACGGGTAAAAAGCTCGTTTATCTCTCATCACCTGCCATAGAACTTTTGAAAGCCATCCCTCAAGAGATAGGCAATCCTTTTGTTATTTGTGGAGGGAAAGAAGGAGCCCATCTGGTCAATCTCCAAAAGCCTTGGAGACGGGTACGAGCGAAAGCCGGATTAGAAGATGTTCGTCTACACGATTTAAGGCATACTTTCGCCTCAATTGCTGCAAGCAATGGTTTGTCTCTCCCCATTATAGGAGCCCTTCTTGGCCATAAGCAAACCCAAACGACCGCCCGCTATGCTCATCTTATTGGTCAGCCACTTATCGAGGCCAGTGAGAAAATCGGGGGGAAGATTATGGGAGGAAAGTGAGAATAGGCATCGTGCTTGTAAACAACAAGCTCCAAATCTTCATCTTTCACTTCCTACAATCCCCATTTTACTGTAAATTATTCCTCAATAAAACAAATCAGGGAGCTTCTACAAAGAATGGCTTCAACATTTCATTTGGGGGAAGGTATAAGAGATAACTGCGTTCGGGTTTTCTGTCTTGTGGGCCTAACGTTTACTTTGTACTATTTATATTTAGATCGGCAGTATAAGTACTATATTGAAGATTACAAAAACACTCAAAGGCAAGAAACCCAATTGATCAATGAAAAAATTGCCTCAACCATCCTTGGGTTGAAAACTTTAGCAGCTGTGGTAGGCGAGAAGATTCGCACCGCTCCAGAAGACAGTCATAAAATTCAAAGAATTTTAATAGCCGGAGCTCACGTCTCGCAAGATTATAACGTCCCAACGGTTCGGGATATCGCTTATTATAAGCTTTCAAATTATCAAGAAGTCATTACCCCTTCCCTGGTTTATCCTTTGAACTCACTTCCTCTAGCCTTTCGTAAGTCCATGAAAGATCTGGAATCATTAATAACTAAAAACAATGAGATGATTGGAACGATTCCTATTTTAGATCAAAGCAAACGGCTCAAAGGTGTGCTGGAAATAAAGGTGCCGTGTTTGGATATTCAAAAGTTTATAGGGGCAGATAAGGTAACAACGCTTGAGTTTCCTCAATTATTTGATATTCGCGGCAAACAGGTTATTCAAAATAATCCTTTGGATTTTTCCTTTAAAGCCCCTCTTCCCTATTTTGAGTATCTGAAATCCCATGAAGCAGGCTTTTTGATTCTGGCTTACGCTGTTCTTATCGGCAGTATTTTACTTTTCTTTTGTGGCATCCTTGTTAAGAAACGCGTAAGCGTTGCTGTTGGAGGTCAAATAGATAAATTGAGCACGCATCGGTCTTCTTTGGAGGCTTACAATTCGCTTCAACGCCATATGATTCAGCGATTTAAGGATGTCACGAGGATCATTCATCATTCAGTAGATCGGATTGCGCAGTCTTATAATGGATCTCCATTGAGCCATAATGAAAAAAGAATCTTAATAAACGGAGCAACAGGATTGGTAGAAAATCTTTCGAGCGGGCTATGTGCAAACCTTCAAAGAGAGCCCCTTCTCGTGAAAGAACTCCTTGATCAAGTAAAGCTTCATTTCGTTGAGCAAATTCAGAAACTTAACATTAATTTGCACATGACATGCCCTCAAGACTTAGAGTTTGTAGGCGACCCTCTTTTTACAAAGATGATTCTCCTCAATGTCATTGGCTATCCCCTCTACAGCATGCCAAAAAAGGGCGAGATTTCAATTTCCGTCACTCAAGTGAATGGCTTTGTCCATGTTGAAATACGAGATAATCGATATTCTCTTACTGCAGAAGGAAAGCAACATCTTAAGATTCCTTTTGAATTCTTTGTTGAGGGTCATAAACTACGGCAAATTTGCATTCAGAACAGGATAGGGTGTGAATCTTTTGAGGCAACAAAGGGAGATTTTTACACTAAAGTTTCATTCCCCCTTGATCCTGATCAAGTCCATGAAAGGAATATTATCCCCTTTCCCAGATAACTATTAACCCATAAGATCAACAAACCATTCTGCGAAGTCGTTATTTACTTTTTGAGGATTTTTTTGAAGAGAGTGAAGATATACCTCTCTTACGGATGTAAGAAACTGGCCAGTTGTGATCGTTTTCTGTGCTTTTTGAAGAGCATTTTCTATTGTGGTAACACAGTCCCTCATGAGAGGCGAGTTAGCATGTTTTTCCTGCAGAAGATCTTCTAAAGATGGATGGGTTTCTTCTTCCTGCAATACGGTAGGTGTTGTGAGAAGGTCTTTTACACTGCACCCCAACACATCAGCAATGGCTTGTAAATTAACAGCACTGGGGCTTTTCGACTTGCCCGTTAAAATATTCCGCACCGCATGGGGTTTGACACCAGCCTTTGTTTCAAGGGTCATAATGGAAAGATTGTGAGCTTTCATCCTGGCATCAATTTGTTTCGCTATGGCGGTCATGGGAATCTCTTTCAGTTAATATGCAATTTAAGGTAAAAGTACACATCTCTTCATAATATGTCAATCTCTACTTATATCACGATATTCAATATTATATCAAACCTGACCATAAACTAACAAAATAAAAATGTGTGTCGTTTTTGAAAAAATATTTGACTTATATAATTTGTGTGATAAATTATAAAAAATTAAATTCGTACAACTTTCGACACAAATGGAGATTCATGTGGAAAAAGAAAAAAACCTTATAACGCCAAGCACCTTAGCCTCGCGGTGGAAGATGACGTGCGGGACCTTGAGCCAATGGCGATGGAATGGGTACGGCCCTCCTTACCATAAAATGGGCAAGAAGATTTTATATGACCTTGAGGAAATTGAGCAATTTGAAGCTAAAAAAGTACGGCAGAACACCTCTGAGAAAGAAAAAAAGTGAGGTGCTGCTTTCGTTCTTATCACCAATTAAAAAGTTTTGACCTGCTATAAACTGCGTCAATCCTTGTCCCTGGCGAAAGCTGGGAACAGCAGGTCAAAACCTGGGACCTCTAAATGCCTCTTGAGCTACAGGTGACGCGAAGTCTCTAAAGATGATCTTGGGGTAACTCCTAAGATCATTAGAGGTTTGTTCTAACCAACCGTCAACAACAATCCATGAAAGGAAATCTATTGTGGACCATAACGACCTAAGACAGAACGAATTTGAAAACGATATTCAGCGCTTTATGCAAATTCGAGATCAAGTTCACGAAGAAATTAAGAAAATTGGCTCACATGTCGCTACTTTGGATGAAACCAATAAGCGCTTTGTGGCTCATTTTGATGTCTTTAAAAAGATGTCTGAAGATGCTGAGATTCAAATGAAATCTGTCATCAAAGCAGCCGCTCATGATATGGCTCGTGCTTCTGCAAAGGAATTTTCTCCACTCTTTGAGGGCATAGTCAGAAATCTCGATAAATCCGTTCTAAACGCAAAAAAAGTTCTTGAAGAAACAATGGGAGAAAAGTATTTAAAACTTGTTCTCTTCTCCTGTTTAGGGTGCATCTTATTTGGAATCGCCGGTTTTGGTGGAGGCTATTTCTACTCAAAACAATACACCTATGCTCTTCCGAATAATTTCATTGAGATATACACTCTCGGCCTTGGTGCCAAAGTAGACTCTTTAAAAAAAACCGTCCAAGAAAAAGAAAGAAAAAGGGGGGTTAAAAAATAGGTAGAATTGTCCTACATTAATGCTTGTCTCACACGACGTGACGGTGGCCAATTTGTTTTTTGTTTGTGAATTATGTCACATTATGACATAGGTAGTGTCGACATTCATAAATAATTATGTTAAACTCCGTAAAAACGGAGGCAAAGTTGAACTACGCAAAGCATTTAAGAGAAGATCAGTGGGAAAGAATAACTGACGGATTGCCTGGAAAGACAAGCGATCCCGGTCGAAGTGGAGAAGATAATCGGAAGTTTGTAGAAGGCGTTATTTGGATTGGGCGTAATGGAGGTCGTTGGCGTTCACTTCCACCGGAGTATGGTAAGTGGTCAAGCACGCACAAACGCTTCAAGAGATGGGCTGACAAAGGTGTTTGGCAAATGATATTCAATACATTGACAGAAGATGCTGACATGGAATGGGTAATGATTGATTCAACCATTATCCGTGCCCACCAACATTCAGCTGGTGCAAAAGGGGGCAGCAATTCCAGGCCTTAGGGCGGAGTTGCGGAGGTTTTAGCACAAAGATTCATGCGGCATGTGATGCCTTAGGCAACCCTATCAGGTTTACTCTTACAGCGGGTCAGGTCTCAGACTTCAAGGAAGCTCTTGCATTGATTGATGGTTTTAAGGCAAGCGCTGTTTTAGCAGACAAAGGTTATGATGCTGATTATATTATTGAAGGCGCGCTAAAATGTGGTGCAGAAGCGGTTATTCCGCCTAAATCAAATCGAAATAACCCAAGGGAATATGATAAAGCGCTCTATAAAGAGCGTAATATGGTCGAAAGGTTATTCAATAAACTCAAGCATTTTCGTCGTGTGGCAACGCGCTACGACAAAACGGTCTCAGCATTTCTGGGATTCGTTCATATCGCTGCTATTTGTTTATGGCTAAAATGAATGTCGACATTACCTAATTCAAATATGAAAAGATATTCTTATCTGCTAGATTACATAGAAAATCTCCGGAAACAAGGGCGGTATCTTTTTTTCAAGAAAGAAGCCGTCCAAGCTCGGAATACTGGTAGGAAAACCTATTAATCTTAATAGGGAATCGCTATAGTC
>DATKTE010000076.1:0-4140 GCA_035531295.1 Alphaproteobacteria bacterium | reverse complement strand
GCTCGCTCGCTACGGCGCCGTTTGATAGCGCGCTCGCGAGCCCCTTAAACTCGGACAATTGTCGTGCTATTTAAACCGGACATTTTGAAGTGTCATTGACAGTATGATTATATTTTCTCTATCTTCTGAAACTATACAGTTTGCATCATGCGAAGCTTAATTTAACATCCAGATTGAGGTTTTCAATATGAACATTTTCACATAATTCTTGGATCGCGGATTTTTCCTGCGGAATTTTTAATTGACTCTCTTTTTTCTAAGGAGTAACCATGTTCATATTCAGTGCTTTAAATTTGTAGAGGAATTTATGTTAAAAAAATCTTCAATCTATTCTTTCTTAACACCCATCATCGCTTTTGCTTTTCTTGCTAGCGCCCCATGTCACAGTATGGAAGATCAGCCTAAAAAAGAGGGCACCCACGTTGTAGCAAAGGCAACAGATCAAGATTTTAATGAATCCGATTCTTCCAAAACAAGGACTTTTCCTATACGTACCTCGCCAGACTTTCATGCTATTTACCCAAACACAGCCCCCGGACCTTATAGGAACAGTTTAAAAGGAATAGCTCAATGCCTACATGAAGAAAACAGCAAGACTTTAGATGCTTATGGTTACACAATGTCTCCCTCTGGTGATCTTGTAAATCCTGAGGGACCGGGCAAATTTAATGCTATTTGGGCAAACACGAAGGGTAAGATTAGAAGAAACGATTAGAAATTAGTCTCAGAAGCTCACCCATTTTATGAGACTTTCCTCAATTACCATTAATGGTAACCATTCATCACGTTGTGTCATCCTTGGCTAGAAAAGCTTTGCTTCTCCCAAAGCGAGAGCATTAGCTTTTCTTTGCCGAAGTTCTTTCGCTTTCGCTAGAAAAAAGCCTCTGATTAGATCCTCGGCCAAAAAATGCAAGTTGTTTTCCCCTGGAAAACAAGCATTTCTTGCCAAGGATGACGCCGCCGCGGTGAGTAACGAAAGTTCATTACCCTCTTCTTCATCCAAAGGGTGGGGTTGTTACTGGACAAAATGATAGAATTGCTTTTCTTATCCTAATGATTTACCTATGTGAAATGGAAACTTAAAGTTTACTATTGGGTAATAACTCTCATGATCCCCTCCTCTCTGCTCAACCGCCCTTTTCTTCCCATTGCCACAGACCGGTTAACATTACGTCCCCTAGAAGAACAGGATGCGGCCCCTATGGCAAATCTCGCAAACGATTCACGTATTGCAGAAAGGCTCGCACGTCTTCCCCATCCCTATACGCTTAAAGATGCCCATCAATTTATTGAATATGCTCAAAAGGGTCTACAACAAGGAACCCATGTGAATTTGGCTGTCATTCGAAGGGCGGATCAAACCTTTATGGGCGTTGTGGGACTGGAAGAGGAAGTTGGATTTTGGCTCGGCTTACCGTTTTGGGGACAAGGATATGGGAAAGAAGCAATAAAGTCCCTTGTCCAGTTTGCTTTTTTTACATTGCAGCGCGAAGAGCTAAGCGGATGTGCTCTTGAAAATAATACAGGCTCTCGCCGGATTTTTGAAGGTATTGGTTTTATTCAGACCGGGCTAAACGAGGCGACTTCAGTTGCTTACCAAGGGACGAAACCTGCTGTCAACTATGCCTTAACTCGAACGGACTTCATAGCTCATTATAATGCGGTTGAACGACCACTGGTTTGGGTCGTTGCTGCAGCACTCATCAATGAAAAAGGAGAGATGCTTGTTACAGAACGCCCTGAGGGCAAATCCCTGGCCGGTATTTGGGAACTCCCTGGGGGAAAAATGGAAAGCGGTGAGACGCCTGAACAAGCTCTTATTCGAGAGCTACATGAAGAGCTTTATATCAACGTCAGTGAAAAAGACCTTCACCCCTTAAGTTTCGTTTCTTACCGCTATGATATGTTTCATATGATAATGCCAATTTACATATGTCAACGGTGGGAAGGAAATCCTCAGGGGGCTGAAGGGCAAAAGATAGCTTGGGTCACCTACGCTGATTTAGCATGTTTTCCTCTCCCTCCGGCTGATATTCTCCCCGCCCATCGCCTTGCAGATACTTTGAAAGAGCAAGGAATTTGGGGATAAGATTTTATCCAACTGGGGTGTAATCTTAGTTCAGCAAATTAAAAAACGGGTCTTTATTATATTTTTTCAACTTGCGTGAGTTTATAAATGCCTGCTTCTTTTTGTTGTTTAAACTCTTCGCCTGTAATTTCGTAATAGTTTTTTGTGATTATTTTTTCCTTTGCACCAAGTTTTTTGACTGTTTCTGTTAAGTTTTTTGAATATCCTCTCAATTGAACTTCCTCTTCGGTGAAGAGTCTTAACCCTGCTTTTTGCAATGGCTGTGATGAGCGCCTATTATCGGGGTCAGATGTAGCGCAGAGAGCACCAGGAAATGGTTTTCTTGAGACCCCATTAAATGATATTTTATCATGACTATCTTCGTTGCTTCTATTACTTTCCTGAAATTGCATGGTAAAGTGAGTTGCTATCTTAATAGCTATACTTCCCAAACCGTGCCCCCAGTTTTCATAATGTTCTTCTTCTAAAGATAGACCTCGTTGTACTACTTCTTCAGGCTCTAACTCACGCCCGGGATCTATATAGTAACCAAACATTCTGTGGTTGCTGTCATACCCATCTCCTATATTAATTAGCCCTACAACGCGATAAGAAGGTAAAGTTTCTTTATTATTACCTGTATCAAATTGAACTAAAACAAAGGGAAAACGAGCATCCTCTCCTTTTGCTCGAGGAAGGAAAGTATTGCAAAAGGTTTTTTTAACGATCGTTATTTCTGGACATTCATGGTTTGCATAATTTTGATAAACAATTGAATTACAACGAATGTTTGCCACATCGTCTATATGTTTCCTTTGCATGGGAATTAATCCATACACATTTTCTTCCTTTGTGAATCTGTTTCTATGGTTAAAACTAAGGCTAAATTTGTTTTGCTTCTTTTTATTAACCCCCTGATACGGGTTAACTCTATATGAAAGTAACTGGCCAGATGTTTTATCGTTAGCTTCCATCTCCTCCATTGCAAGCAAATCCTGTGTAATGAGAGCAAAAGAAAATGAGAACAAAATGAGGTCTTTTTTCATGATTTTCTCCATATAAAATTGAAATAATATAAGTAACCCAGTCCATAAGAAATGATAAGTTTAATTTAGAAGAGATTTTCCATGTTAACAACCGATCTTCACATTTATAGTGAATTAGCTTGAAAAGCGTACAATTTATGTTAAATTGTAAAAGATATGAGTTATTCAATAGATTTGCGGGAACGCGTTATAAAATTCATCGAGGATGGGGGCAGTAAAGTGGAAGCTGCCTGTACGTTTTCTGTTTGCCGTGACACCATTTATAGCTGGTTAAAAAAGAAAGCTGTAAAAGGAACACTTAAAGATGATCCTCCAAAAAGAGGGTGGAAGAAGATTGAGCCCTCAGCTCTTCTTGCCTACGTGCAACAGCATCCAGACTTAACATTAGCTGAGTATGGAAAGCATTTTGGCGCTAAAAGCTCTTCCATTTGTACAACCCTGAAGCGTTTAAAAGTTACACGAAAAAAAAGACAACTCTCTACAAAGAACGCAACGAAGAAAAACGTGCAGCATTTTTGGAGCAAATAGCCCCTTACTCAAAAGAATCTCTGGTTTACGTGGATGAAAGTGGCATTGATTCTTATGTGCATCGGGCTTTTGGATGGGCAAAAAGAGGGGAGCTCGTCCATGGTGAAGTCTCAGGTAAACGTTACGCTAGAGAGAGTTTTATTGCCGCTAAATGTGGCTCACAGATTTTGGCTCCATTTTGTTTTCAGGGAACATGCAACACTGAGCTTTTTAATCTATGGGTCGAAACGTTTCTTGTGCCGTCCTTGATTCCAGGACAAGTGGTTATCCTTGATAATGCAAATTTTCACAAATCTGAAAAAACGAGGAGGCTGATTGAAACTGCAAAATGTACATTACTCTATCTTCCTCCCTATTCTCCAGACCTCAATCCCATAGAAACTTTCTGGGCCAATCTTAAAGCAAAAATAAGAACTTATCTCCCTGACTCTCTAACTCTTTCTCATGCTATCGACCATGCTTTCTCTCTGTAGGATTTTTAAACTAATCTACTATAAA
>DATKTE010000075.1:0-3984 GCA_035531295.1 Alphaproteobacteria bacterium | reverse complement strand
TTATATTAGTGTATGGAATTGAATTTTAAATCATCAATTTAGCATAAGGGTTATCGCTTCAGTGAATAGCAATGAGCAAACTGAAATATTGAAATTATCAAAACTTAGTTAAAAGTGCTCTATCATTTTGATGGGGACTTTATGAACAAAATAAAAACAGCATCAGCGGTCATAATACCCTACCTTGTACTTTATCAGAAAATATACCAAACTATAGCTGTGTGCAGTATCAGCTCTCAAAAAAATTTACTTGTTCGTGCGTTAAGAAGCCGTTTTTAGGTAAAGTCTCTTAGTTCAGCTCTTCCCTCACTTCCTCAACAACTTCAGAGGGTTCCACTACATAATTCCTTTTCATTTCTGGTTTCAGAAGGAAAACTTCTTTTTGTAAACCTTGGGGCTTCTGAGAGGCCATTTGTAATCTTGTACAAGGGTAGTATCCAGGCAGCTTTATTAAGGGATCTGCTTACTGAACTAGATAGTTTCAGGCTATTGCGAATAACGGGAGTTTTAAAAACATAAAGTAATTTCTAATGAAAAAATTCCTTAGGTCCATGCGATAAAATCGCCGTTTAGCCACCCTTAGATTCATTCAGGCCTACGACCTTCACTCCTCTCATGAGGAACAGATCGGTCAATCGAGGTGTTAACTAGGTCGGACATCCTCACGAGTTATTGACATCAAAAGTAGAAGTGTTTTTCACACCAACTCTTCCAAATCCTCAGGAACCATGAGAATTTCTTGTACAACCTGTTTCTCTAACTGAACCTCTCCATAGTCTCTTTTTTTATTCGGCTTCAAGAGAAAAGCTACTGTGTTTGATGCGGAAGGGGTTTGATAAGTCATCTGCAGTTTTGTACAAGGATAGTCTCCTGGCAACTTGATGTAAGCTTCGAGATCTTTCAGTTGAGATAACTCCGTCGGCATCACCAAAGGTTTCTGGCGAGTATGGTGACTGAGGGAAACACCATCTCGCATGCTGTTGGCGCCATAGGAGATGTTCTCTTGTGGTTCGATTTCTTCTTTATCGCCGAGGACCTTTGAGATCCAGGCTTGTGTTGAAGGTTCGGTACAACGGAAAAAGATTTTGGTATTGAAGAGATCGAGCATGGATTCAGCTGCCTGTCTTCCATAGATTTCTTCCAGCTGAGGTTTGCTTTGGAAGCCTACGAGAAAGCATCCCCCGTATTTGCGGCCTTCTGCTAGTCCCATTGGAAGGCTGGGGAGTTTTTGAAGAGCGGTGAGCTCATCAATGATGAACCAGAGTCGTCTGTTATAATTTTCTGGCAAAACCATGAGAGCATTGATGGCCATATCCACCCAAGCGGAGATCAAGGGTTTTAAGGGTTGGCGTTGATCGGAGCGGGCTGTAATGAAGAGGACCCCTCTTTGTTCTTGATTCATGACCCAGTTTCGAAGGGAGAATGATTCTTGGGTGGTTTCTAGCTGCCGCAGCCCTTCAATTTGAGAGGAGAGAACACTACGGATAGAGCCTGTTGTTTTCTCATTATCTTTGCTAGCAAAGGTTGAGGCTTCTGTGCCTTTAAAAAAGTCCTCAAAATCTTTGCTGGAGGAGCTCAGAAGAAAAGTCATCAGCTGATTGATATCCAGCGTTCCTTGAGACGCGTACTTTCGGAGGGCTGCTTTAAAAACGGCTCGACTTGCATTATCCCAGAAAGGATCTTTTGAATGATGGTTTTCAGGAATAAAAGAGTTGGCCAGCACATCATAGTGGGACTCCAAATGACAATCAGCCCAGGGATGCCAGGATTGTGAGCGCGTATCCAAAGGATTGAGGATAAAATCTGTTTCGGCATTGTAATACTGGGAGATATAGGTTCCTGTCACATCTACGATAATTGCTTTGTCTCCTCGTTGTCTCAATTGAGGAAGGAGTATGTGGAAAGCGTTGGTCTTTCCCGATCCTGTGGTTCCTGTCATTAAGAGGTGGGATGTTTCCTTGTCTTTGAGTAAAGGGAGGGTTTCTAAGGTGAGGTCAGAGTCCATATGCTTTCTCCTTAAGAGTTTGGTAAGTTGAGGGTGTGTAAGAAGAGTATTGCCCCGTTGGTGCTGAGCTTGTTTATGACCGCGTCCCAGAAAAAACCAAAGGCTCATCAAGGCCAGAAAGGACAAGCCAGCCCATTCCAGGCTAAGGTACGCGATGTGCTTAAGCTTACGTTCCATCGCTTGAGCTGTCTTTTTAAGAAATGGGTCTTTGAGAATATTAAGGCAACTCCTGCGGTAAGCCTTTCCCTTAAAAGGCTTATAGTCTTGATAAAGCTTAGGGTGCTTCGCAGTAGGATTTGTTGCCAGCATAAAGCGGGCCCAGGAGGTTTGGGAGAGAACTCTCCACCCATATCCGGGAAGCTGATAGCTGGTCCAAGCAAAGTGTCCGATTCCGACCACGCTCGCCACAATGATTCCTGCAATGAGGATTTGCTTGAGCATGCGGAGTTGGTGGATATGGACTTGTCCACCTTGAGTGATCGTTTTAAAAAAAGCCATTTCTACTCCTTTCGCTTAGGAGGTTTAGGGGAATTATTAGGGATGAGATAATCATAGGCATCAGCTGCAGCCTCTGATGTAGAGCTCCAGGTTTGTTTCATATTGTCCCATACGACATTTTCTTCTCTCGTCGTATTGACCATGTGCATAAGAGGAACGACTTGCTCTGTGAATTCCTCTTTTCTAACGTCAAGACCATCGTTTGCACGTTCATGTTGTTTTTTAACTTCTTGTCTGACTGGGGTTTCGTTGAATTTTTCTTGGTTGAGCCCCAGATTCTGACCTTGTCGTTTGATGGATTGCCTGTTTTGAGCGTACTGAGACTCAGGGAAATGATCCGCTTTTAAGGCGTTTGATTGAGCTTGATACTGACTCTCAAGACTTTGTTGCGCTTGAGAGATGTTGACGCGTTGAATATCATAGGTGGGGTGAGCTTTTTTAAACCCATCCCGGTAGGTTTCATATTCGGATCCCCCTGCATTGAGGATGGCGACAGCCTGGTCCATGCCAATGGGACTTGAAGCAGAATTGGGGCCACTATTCACGGGTTGCTTTGCTACATACTCAAGGAAAGACTGGGTTACGTCTCGCGTTTCTTGGAAGTCATGTCTTTGACTGCTGGCAAAAGACTCAGAGGCTTCTTTCATTCGTGTGTGAGCAACAGTAGCTTCTTCCCTCAGATGATTTGCTTGATTCAAGCTGGCACTGGCTCCTGTTGCAAGTTCTACCCCCTTCATATCGTTCCTACTTTCCATGTCAGAATGAGCGGCGGAAAGGACCGTATCCAGGCTATAGCTGTATCCCTTTTGATCAGCAATGCTTTGAGCTTGTTGAAGCTGCTCCTGATGAGCTGCGGAGCCTGAGAAACGTGTACTTCCTTCAACACCTACCCCGAGCCATTTTGGTGTTCCGGCTTGAACGGCAAGGGCAAGTTCGTGGGCTCGTGATTTTGAAACCCCAAGATTTTCGCTGATATCTTTCGTAAAATTATGATGATCTTGAAGAGCTTGTGCCTCATTGATTGTGAGCGTTTTGTTATCGCTTGCATGTTTTGAAATGTCAGATCCGAGTCTTTCCAGAACGTTAGATGTTTGCTGAAGAGCCGTATCCATAGAGTGTCCGGCGGCGGCACTTTTTGAATGGGCAACATTTTGAGCTTCATGAAGGCGGTGCTGTTGCTCAAAGCTATTGTTGGTGGTTGCCATCAGCTTAACGGGCAGATTAGAGGTGCCGTAATCATTAAAAGCTTGGGTTCCATCGGCAAAGGTATTCTTCTCAATCCCTGAAGCACCCATATTCTTAAACTGAGCCGCATTGTAGGTAGGACTCGTATTGTGCTGGAAAGCACTTGTATTTTGATAGGCTTGGGTTCCCATACTGACGTTTCCTAAACTGATGTTTCCGGAAACCGCCTCAGAAGCAGCTCCACTCGCTGCGGATTGCATAGCTGATCCTAAATGCTGAGCAAGCCCCACAAAGGC
>DATKTE010000074.1:0-5295 GCA_035531295.1 Alphaproteobacteria bacterium | reverse complement strand
AAGTTAAATTTAGTCCTAATATTGCTTCAGGACTAAATGTTCATCATGCGATGTTTGAAACTTATACTTTTGAATTAGTTGTTGAGTTTCAGGTATTCCGTAATTGCAGGTGTTATTTTAATAGGACCCGAAAAAGGCTTTCTTTCAACAAGGAAGCTATTTTTAAAACTGCTTCTTCCCCGATTGTTTTTACTTCCGTTTAGTTTGTCTTCTAGGGTAATTGCGAAATGGCTTAAATGACCTTCACCAAGACCCGAATCTAGACCTAATTCCGAAAGGTTCACAACCTTCCTATCGCCAGGTTGCAGGATTGATGCAGGAATTTGGTTGTGGTTTTCACCCAAAAATTCTATGCGTATTGAATGACTTGAGTTATTATCCAATGTCACAAGGTCATGCGCTTCTACACTTGACTTACAGTAAGCCTGCGTAACAAATGTTAGGGTTCCTAATAACATTAGTAAACTTTTCATAATAATTCTCCACGATACAAAAATAGTTTAGTTTCCCTATGGGAACTTATCTACATATAGATAAGGTTATTTCATAATTCAAGTATATTGTTTATTTTCTTGCTAAATCACCCTTGCCACATGTATTTCGGATTCCCCCTAGCTTTTCAAGCCGTATTTTTCTAGAATCCCCCTATTACGAAGAGAGGCCTTCTATGACTAAAGCAGTTGTGTTATGTATTTTAGATGGGTGGGGATACCGAGAAAACGGGTCGGACAATGCAATTGCGCGCGCCAAGACACCTCATTGGGATGATTTGATAGCCCACTCCCCGCACACTCTTTTAAAAGCTTCTGAGCTTAACGTGGGGCTTCCTGAAGGACAGATGGGTAACTCTGAAGTGGGACACATGAATATTGGCGCCGGTCGGTTGATCCTTCAAGACCTACCGCGAATTGATGAAGCCATCCATAATCACAAGATTATGGACTTACCCCCTTTAAAAGACTTTATCAAAACCCTTAAAGACTCGGGCGGGACATGCCATCTCCTTGGGCTTCTTTCACCTGGTGGCATTCATTCCCATGAAACTCACATTAAAGCTCTCGCAGCCATCCTCGCTGACCAGGGTATTCCTGTTGCAATCCATGCTTTTTTGGATGGGCGAGACACCCCTCCCCAAAGTGCTGGAGCATATTTGTCATCTCTCTTAACCTTTATCAAGGATTATCCTCTTATTAGCCTCGCAACCATAGGGGGACGTTATTATGGTATGGACCGAGACAAAAGATGGGATCGAATTGAAAAGGCATACGATACAATAGTTGAGGGAACGCCTTGTGCTGAAGAAGTTCTCACCTATCTTCATCAAAATTACGAAGACGGCATTACGGATGAATTCATTCTGCCAACGGCGCTTGGATCATACGCTGGCATGAAGGATGGAGACGCCTTGTTAATGGCCAACTTTAGGTCTGATCGGGCTCGTCAGATTTTAACAGCTCTACTAGACCCAAATTTTAAAGAGTTTAAAAGGTCGAAAAAGCTTGATTTTTCAGCAGCTTTAGGCCTTACGGAGTATTCAGAAACCCTCAATGCCTGGATTAAAACTCTTTTCTCTGCCGCTTCTCTTTATGATGTTTTAGGTGAGGTGATTGCAAGTCATGGCTTAAAGCAGCTCCGTATCGCAGAAACTGAAAAATACGCCCATGTCACTTTTTTCTTCAATGGCGGCCGCGAGGAAACTTTCCCCGGGGAAGACCGTATTCTTATTCCTTCTCCCAAAGTCGCAACTTATGACCTTCAACCTGAAATGTCGGCCTATGAGTTGACAGATCGTTTATGTGAAGCCATAGAGAGCAACAAATACGGCCTTATTGTTGCCAACTATGCAAACACAGATATGGTTGGTCATACCGGTGATTTTGAAGCGACACGAAAGGCAGTTGAGGCTGTTGACGTGTGTTTAGGAAAAATCAAAACAGCTATTGTAAATTCAGGAGCTTGTCTACTCGTCACCGCCGATCATGGTAATGCCGAAGTTATGTATGATGATGTACTCCATTCACCCCATACGGCTCACACGGTAAATCCCGTGCCCTTCGTCATGTATAATGGACCACTTGTTGGGCTTGACCATGGCAGTCTTTGTGATATTGCCCCTACGATTTTACAAATTTTAGATTTCCCTAAGCCCACCTTAATGACAGGTACTTCTCTGTTAGGCCCACAGCATGAATAAATGTTTCTTACTTCTCCTTTCACTTTTATCAACATCTTCCTTACAAGCCGGAAACATGCACCAGGATTTTCAGGAAATAAAACAACAAAAAACAGATCTTTTTCACGAGCAGCAACGTCTCATAGAAGACGCGGCAAAGCTTAAGAAAACACTCACCTACCTTGCGACATTAAGCGAGGAAAAAAAAGCGAATATCTCTAAGTGTCGGGAAGAGATAGCAAAAAAACTTCCTCTTTTAGCTCGCCTGGGACGAGCGAACCCCTTGCGCATTTTGGTTGACTCCACAGCGGGTCAAAATACTTTGAGGGGTCTTGTCTTAGCTAAAACTTTTGCAGCTTCGCTTAAACTACAGATGCAACACATGCAAGCCGAGCTTTATAAAATTTCAGCTCTTACAAAAGATCTTGAAGAGAAAGATCAATCCTATACACAACTTATTCAGGGCATTGAATTTCAACAAGCTCAGCTTTCAGCTTTAACGGATCAAAAGATCGAAAATGTTAAGACAGACGAGCTAAACCGCTTAGCTAATGAGAATGATGTAAATACCCTCTTAGAAGAAAGCCGAGCAACTCTCTCAAAAAAAGAACGCACTGCAACAGCTGCGACTGCAGAAAAGAATTTACCCTTTCGTTGGCTGGAACGCCCTGTCGTCGGAAAAGTTGTTAAGGATCCAGCTCTTCAAAAGAAATTTAGTCCCAATGGTCAAGGCATTATTTTTGCAACGAAAAAGAATGCTGAAGTGTTTGCTCCGTCAAAAGGAATCGTCGTCTTTAAAGGCCCCTTCCGATCCCAAGGAGATATTTTGATCATTGATCATGGAGAAAAAGTCTATACGATTCTTATGGGCATGCATAAAATTGATGCAGAAGTTAAACATAACGTATATGCTGGTGAGAAATTAGGTATGATGGCAGGGTACGGGGCAGAGTCTCCGAAGCTTTACCTAGAACTAAGACAAGAGGGTAAAGCCATTGATCCAAAGCCGTACTTTGCAGATTAAATATGGAGTAATCAATGACGTCGAAGATTTTGGGTCTATTTTCCTTTCTGCTTCTATCAACAGTTGCTGTTGCGGGCTTATATTCAGCTGTACAGCCTCAAGAACAAACAAAAGAAACTACTTCCAAGCAACCAAAGACTGGGGAAACTCAATTAGATTCTCATTTATTTGATAACATTCTTAAGCGTATCGAAGAAGAATATGTCGAAGAAGTCACAGATGAAAAACTTCTGACAGGTGCTCTTAACGGTATCTTGAGTGCTCTGGATCCCCATTCCGCCTATCTCGATCCAAAGAGCTATGAAGAGCTAAAAATAAAGACAGAAGCTGAATATGGTGGATTAGGAATGGAAGTCACCATGGAAAATGGATTTGTTAAAATTATATCACCTATAGACGATACGCCTGCTCAAAAGGCTGGACTTGAAGCAGGTGATTTAATTGTAGCAATTGATAAAAAACCTATTACTGGAATGACATTAAATGAAGCCGTTGATCTTCTTCGGGGAAAACCTGGCACCTCAGTTCTAATACATGTTAAAAGAGAAGGAAAAGACGTTTTTGAAAAAACGTTAAAGCGAGAAAAAATTCATATAAAAGCCGTTAAGTGGCATGCTGTTGACAATGTTGGATATATCCGAATCGCAACTTTTAATGAAAGCACAACACCGCTCGTTAAAGAAGCTGTGGCAGATATTAAAAAGAAACTCGGTAATAAACTTGAAGGCTTTATTCTCGATGTTCGAAACGATCCAGGCGGACTTTTGACTGTTGCTATTAGTGCTTCAAATCTTTTTCTTACCAGCGGAGAGGAAATTGTGTCCACTCGCGGTCGAGACCCGAAGATGAATGAGCGCAGCTATGCAGACAGCTCTGACATCACAAACGGTGTTCCTATTGTCGTATTGATTAACCAAGGCTCCGCTTCTGCTTCGGAAATTTTAGCTGGCGCCCTTCAAGATAATCACCGTGCTTTGGTCGTCGGAACAAAATCCTTTGGGAAAGGATCTGTGCAAGTTGTTATGCCCCTAACAAATGGAGGAGCAATCTCGCTCACAACAGCTCGTTACTACACTCCCTCTGGCCGATCTATTCAAGCCAAGGGCATTGAACCTGATATTGTCATTGAGCAAGTTCAAAATAAACTTGAATCAGTCGACGAAAGTGGTTTCATTAGGGAGAAGGATTTTGCCGGAGCCCTAGACAATCCACCGGAAAAAAAGTCTTCCTCTTCAGATAAAAAACAAACTCTTGATCAGAAAAAACAAGAGGAAATCGACAAATTAGATCCAGAGAAAGCAAAAAAGAAAAAGGAAGTTGAAGATTATCAACTCATGCGAGCCATTGATATTGTCCGCACGATGGCCATTACGCAAAAGTATAATAAGGAAAACAGGAAGTGAAACTCCATGGCCGTAGCCCGTGGCATCTTCGTTTCTTGGTCGGGCTTTAACCGCCGGAAGTGTTACCCATAACCTTGCAGCCCCTAACTTATGCTTAGGGGTGCGCATAGGGAGGAAACATTAAGGAGGCGTCCTCCGCCCAGGAGTTCAAGCTTGTCTTCATCCTCACTCAAGCGAGGAAAACTAGGAATGGAGTTATTTCTTAAGGCTTTTTTGTTCCAAACTCATAAGATTGTGGATAAATTTATAATTTCCTATAAACAACACTCAAAAAAGTTGTAAGATTTATCCTAAAATAGAATCAGGTGAGATTAAATGAATGTTTTTGAGGGGGAATTTGGGGATCCTTTATACCGCCCAGCGGTGGGGATGATGATCCTAAATGACGAGAATAAAATTTTTATTGGTCAACGTGTCGACAATAAAGATCCAGCATGGCAAATGCCACAGGGAGGTATTGGTCCCCATGAAGATGCAGATCAAGCAATGTTACGCGAACTTCAAGAAGAAATAGGCAGCCGTAATGTCGAAATCCTTGTGAAATCTAAAACTTGGTATAAGTACGATTTACCCGCAGAGCTTGCAGGACGACTCTGGGGTGGAAAATTTAAGGGACAGAAACAAATCTGGTACGCTTTGCGTTTTCGGGGAAAAGACGATGAAATTAACATACATACCTACCACCCCGAATTTCG
>DATKTE010000073.1:0-6556 GCA_035531295.1 Alphaproteobacteria bacterium | reverse complement strand
GGCAGAATCAAGCGGATTCAGCCATATATCGGGAATGAACCTTTCATGCTGACGTACGGCGATGGGGTTTCGGACGTCAATATTTCTGAGCTGCTGATCGATCACAGGAAACATGGTCGAGCGGCTACCCTTACCGCCGTTCAACCTTCTGGCAAGTTTGGCGCGTTGGACGTCATAAAAGATGGTTCCATAGCATCATTCATGGAAAAGCCAAGAGGGGATGGCGCTTGGGTCAATGGCGGTTTTTTTGTCTGTGAACCCAGGGTTTTTGATTATATCTGCGGCGGGGATGAAACAATTTGGGAAAGGGAGCCTTTGGAGGCCTTGGCTCGCGACGGTTCACTGGGGGCCTATAAGCATTCCGGTTTTTGGCAGCCCATGGATACGCTTCGCGACAAGAATGAACTTGAAAGACTCTGGGCAGGTGGGAAGGCTCCCTGGAAGCTATGGACATGAGCGACCACGACTTTTGGCGAGGTAAGCGCGTCTTCATCACAGGCCATACTGGCTTCAAAGGAAGCTGGCTAAGCCAATGGCTTCTCGCACTTGGCGCAGAGATTAGAGGCTATTCCCTTGAACCCCCGACTGAGCCGAATCTTTTTGCCGCTCTCAATCTCGCAAGTGATCTCGATCACAATATAGGCGATATTCGGGATGCAGCCACGCTTGCCCGTACGATGCAGGAATTCAACCCAGAGATTGTATTCCATCTCGCAGCGCAACCCCTTGTCCGCCTGTCGTACAAGGAGCCACGCATGACATATGAGACGAATGTCATTGGCACTCTCAACCTCTATGAGGCGATACGCGGATGTCAATCGGTGAGGGTCGTCGTTTCTATCACTACCGATAAATGTTATGAGAACCAAGAATGGGTTTGGGGGTATCGTGAGAATGAACCTTTGGGCGGCTATGATCCGTATAGCTCCAGCAAAGCATGTGCAGAGATTCTTTCCTCCGCCTATCGGCGTTCATATTTCAATCCAAAGCAGTATGGGCTGAGTCATGAAGTGTCGCTTGCAACCGCTCGTGCAGGCAATGTCATCGGTGGCGGCGACTGGGCGGCGGATAGGCTTGTACCAGACTGCATCCGCGCATTATCCAACGGCGAAATCATTCAAATACGAAGTCCTCGATCGACCCGACCCTGGCAGCATGTCCTTGAGCCCCTTTCAGGATACCTTCTTCTCGCGCAGCGCATGAGCGATGATGGAGTAGCGTATAGCGAAGGCTGGAATTTTGGGCCCAGCGCTGATGGGGTAATGGACGTCGAAAGCGTCGTAAAGAGAGTGGTTGCGAACTGGGGCTCCGGGGATTATAAGGTCGCTTCGGATGCGGATTACCACGAGGCGCAACTACTCAAGCTGGATATAAGCAAAGCGAGATCCAAGCTTCGTTGGAATCCGCGACTAAGCGGCGTTCAAGCCATCGAACGGACGGTGGAATGGTATCAGGCGTTTTATGCTGATGCCAATATGCGCGAACTCACCCTCGAACAGATAAAGAAATACGAGAAAACGGGGGAATAGAATGCTTATTGATGCTCAAGGTACCGAAATACCAGGCTGTTTGCTTCTAAAGACACAAATCCATCGTGATCCGAGAGGGCTTTTCCAAAAGACTTATCATCGGAAATCTTTCGAAGAGATAGGGATTTCCGATCCTTTTATTGAGGGATATTACTCCATATCGAAAAAAAATGTCGTAAGAGGCATGCATTTCCAGACTCCTCCCGCTCAGCACTCGAAAGTTGTGTGCTGCATCCACGGTCGAGCTTTCGACGTGGTACTCGATATCAGGAAAAACTCCCCGACCTTCAGGCGCTATGTAACCTTCAATCTTGACTCTGACAACGGAAGTATGGTCTACGTCCCGGTTGGTTGTGCCCACGGATTCATGGCGATGGAAGACGATACCATACTGTCATATCAAGTGAGCAGTTTGTATTCCCCAAGTCACGACATGGGAATACTGTGGGATTCATTCAATTGCGATTGGCCCACTAGGAATGCAGTAGTTTCCGACCGCGATTCAAGATTTCCATCTCTCGATAGCACCAGCGATTATTTTTGATCGGAGATGTAGTGAATATACTTGTAACTGGCGGTAGTGGATTTATTGGCAAGAAGTTGGTTCCAAGGCTTCTGGACGAGAAGCACAGCGTTTGCGTCCTAGTGCGTCCTAGCTCTCAGATTGATGGATTGAGCGGTGCCACTGTCATCACCTGTCGTGATGAATACGAGAGTATAGAATCGGCTGTTCGAGCTGCAAAACCTGATCTCGTTATCCATCTAGCCACTCTGTATGTGGCGACTCATGATCCGTCACAAATTGATTCTTTAATACAAAGCAATATCCGATTCGGGACATGGCTGCTCGAAGCGATTTCGCATACGCTTTGCCGAAAATTCATTAACGTGGGAACCAGGTGGCAGCATCGGAATGACAACCAGTACGAGGCGGTAAATTTTTATGCAGCAACTAAACAGGCTTTTTGCGATATATTAAGATATTATGCAGAGGCAATTCCGCTTGTCGCCCTGACTCTTGAGCTGGGAGACACGTATGGGCCAGGGGATACGAGGAATAAAATAGTGGACATCCTTATCAATTCAGCGCTATCTGGAAAAATCCTTGAGCTTTCTCCTGGCGAGCAACTCTTGGATTTAACATATGTGGATGATGTTGCCGAAGCATTAGCGTGCGCCATTGTCTACGTATCAACTGTACAGGATAGGCCGTACGAATCATTTTCTGTTTCCTCGAATGCAGTGTTGTCTCTAAAAGAGGTAGGGAATCTTGTTGAAAAGACAATCGGCAATCCAAGCACCTTTCACTGGGGGGGGCGTGGGTACAGACCTCGCGAAGCCATGAAGCCTTTCTTGTACTTTGATATCCTGCCGGGCTGGATCCCACGCGTACCTGCTTATGTCAGGCTGATAAGCTATATCAAGTTGAGAGCTGGCGATGACAATTAGTCGCAAAGATGTTGCCTGGAGTTATGTCGCGACCTTTTTCAGATATGGCTTCTCCTTGCTTACCATCCCCCTTGTAGCCGCCCATTTGACTTCTGACGAAATGGGGGTGTGGATAGTTTTTCAAGTTTTTTATTCGCTCTTGCTGCTGTTGGATCTTGGGATGAGTCAATCAATCACTCGATCAATCGCCTTTGCATGGTCAGGAGCTCAGGAAATTACAAAACAGGGCGTGGTCCTGGCTGAAGATAAATCCGGCAGCCAAAGGCCAAATGAGCGATTGATAACTGAAGTCTTTGCTTTCTCAGATAATTTTTTCAAAAAAATCGGGAAATATGGCACCTTAGTGATGGCGTCCGGCGGATCGTATTATCTATATCATATAACGAAAGAGGCGGCCAATCTCAATCTTGGCTCCGTATTCATCTCTTGGTTTCTCTATCTTGGCTATTTATTTCTGACGCTGCGCTATAACCACTATGCCCCGAGTCTTATAGGGATTGGTGACATCGCTTATACCCAAAGAGTTCAGGCTATAGCCAAGATCCTCAGCCTTGCCAGTATGTATGTGCTCGTAATTAACACCAAATTGAGCCTCATCGGTGTAGGCGCAGCCCTGTTGGCCGGAGGCATTTTCGAGCGCCTTTCATTATTTGCTAGATTGAGGAGACATAGGTCGTTCTTCTTTATAAGCAAGGGATATTCAAAGGAAACTGCGCGCAGGTTGATGCCGAATGCTATTAGGCTAGGTGTCGTATCTTTATGCGCATTCCTGATAAACCAGACAGTTACTATAGTGATTTCATTCAAGAGCTTATCGGGAACCGGCTCGTATGGACTGTCAATCCAAGCTTTTTCCGCTTTAGCGGGTCTTGCTGCGGTTGTTTTTCGTTCCAATATCCCGCGCTTTTCTGCATTGCAGATTCGCGATGATGTTGGGGGTATCAGGCATACCTTTACGTGCTCTATGATCGCTTTCGTCGGGGTCTACGCGTTAGGTTCCTTGTTTATTGTCTTGGCGGGAAGTAGAGCGCTTGAGATGTTGGGCTCGGCCACACGGCTGCTGCCCATGTGGATGATGCTTATCCTAGGGATTATGGTGTTCCTCGAGAATAACCATGGCTTATCAGCGACACTCTTATCAACACGAAACGAGGTTCCTTTTTTCGTGCCTTCGATAGTATCTGGCATTACAATGGTTTTAGTAGTGGTTGTTTCACAACTGGCCCTAAGGTCTGGATTGTTAGGTCTTGTTATCGGGCAAATGGCCGTTCAACTCGCATATAATAATTGGAAATGGCCTCTCGAGGTTTTTAGGCAATATTATAGGGGTCGGGAATGATAACTATTATCATTCCAACTATTGGCAGAAATGCAACATTTAAAGATGCGTTCTATAGCGCTGCTAGATGCGAAGTCAGCGAAGTCGCCGAAATAATCATTGCGGACAATTCCCAGGAAGAGAGTTTCAGCAAGAATTTGGAGGAATTGCGCCGTGTGGATTCGCGCGTACGAATCCTTTCTTATGAAAATCGTTTGGATATGGCTGCCAGTTGGAGCGTCGCGGCTCGGGAAGCCAGTTCTGAATGGATCATCTATCTTCACGACGATGATATTCTCTACCCTGCAGCGCTGTCGCGCATCGTTCCTAAACTCGACGATTCATATGCCTTTGTCTTTTGCAATTTTGATATTCTCAAAAATAACAAGACTCGAAGTTACAAGTATAGTGTCGCCTCTTCGAATATGGAAAAAATAGCGATAAATACGCCGAAATTCGTATCTACAATTATCTCTCGGAACTATTTGCTTCAATCAGGTTCTTGGAAGATGGAGAACGGTTTCTTCCTTGATCTTGTAGGATTCGTAGAAATGGCTGCTTTGGCTTCTATTCTTCATCTACCTGAAGTTATCGGAACTTATAGGATTCACGAAGGCAATGCAAGTTCGATCGCAAACAGAGATAAAGGATACGGTGACGCTTTTGGTCGAGCTTTATCCAGCATTTTCGAGAAAGTTGGAGATGCAAATATTCGAAGGATGATCCTGCTTCAGATGCTTAGTTGCGCGTATCCCTTGCAAGGGGGGCTTGCAAGAAGGATTGCTGCAAGGTTGTTGACGAGGTTCGGATTCGCCATTTTTTGAAAGGATTACGCTTGTGATTATTATTGAACCGACTAAAAAAAATCACGAACACTTGCAAGTGAATGCGGCTTTCATCAATTTGATTCTTGCGACAGGAATCAAGGACGTCGCTTTCTATGCTGAAGAAGAATACGGAATTCAATTGAAGAGGCTTTTGGGAGAAACAAAATTTAAATGGCATTCTATCCGAGTTAGGGGCTCTGCGCGTAAATTTGATTACCCTCTCCACTTGGTGCAACAAATTCAAAGCATCTTGACGGCGCTTTCAGCTCCGAATGCAGATGGCAAAGCGGTTGTCCTGTCTATAGATCCACTTGCGAGATTGTTTTTTTCGATATTGTTTAATTTCAGATTTCGTAGGGCTGAAATTTACATGTTCTATCACGGTGAATTGGAATATTTGGAGCGATGTACGACAGCCGCCCAGTTGGTTTTTTTCAAAATGCCTCTTTGGGCGAATATTAAGTTTCGATCAGATCGCGTTAAAAACATAGTTCTCAGTGAAGGCATTAAAGATGAATTAAATTCTCGAGGGAATAAAGGCTTGTTGGAAAGTTTTTTACTTCCTTATTCCTTCTCTAATGTCGAGGCTACGCAGAAAAGTAAAGTGGGTCTGTTCGTGGTCGGTTTGCCTGGCGTGGCTGCAGCTAGAAAAGGTTCACACCATGTCTTTGAACTTGCCGATTCTTTGGCGTATCGCGAATCCGAAATAGAATTTAGGATTATTGGTAGAAACGATATGTTGGAAAAAACCCCTCCCATCCATCGAGTTAAAATAGTGTCTCAGAAGGCTGGGTTATCTGTTGAAGAGTATGAAAAAAATATGCACGAAATTGACATTGCCTTGTACTTGTATGGGACAGATTCTTATCTCTTGACAGCAAGCGGGGCGGTGTTCGATGCCATCAGATTCGAAAAGCCTATCGTCGCTCTTAGGAATGCTTTTTTCGATGAGCTTTGGGCAGTCGCAGGCGATATTGGAGTCTTATGTAATAGCGTAGAGGAGATAGCTGTTACGATTGAAGTGTTCTCTAAAGATAGACAAAGGTTATCGTTGTATGCGGAAAATATGGGCAGGGCAAAGAAAGAACTCGAAACAATATATAGGCAATCTGTAAAGAAGATATTTTTTTGCTCTCCCGACAAATAGAGATCGAGGTAAGAAATTGATAGATCATGCAAATAAACAGAGAGGTGTACAGTATTACATCATATTTCTCGTTTTAGTCAATGTGGTTAATTGGTTATTCCTATTTGTCACGAGTCATTATATTGGCGATTTCGCTGGTTTGCGGGTGTCGGTCGAGCCTTCCGTAGTCTTGCTTATGCTCGTCGCTTCCTTGCTCCCCTTTTTATTCCTTGGCCATCTGTTAAAAAAAACTTCATCCAGGATCGCGCACGCTGCGCACTTTAACGAAAAAGCTTGGATTATCTTT
>DATKTE010000072.1:0-5182 GCA_035531295.1 Alphaproteobacteria bacterium | reverse complement strand
GAACCCTCCTTGAAGACGCAAGAACTCGTCATATGGATCGCCAATGAGATGTCCCATGGCACTCAAATGCCAAAGGGGTGGCAAAAGGCGCGTTGTGTAAAGTCGGAGGGTCTTTTCTTCTTCTCCAAAGGCTAATTGGGTAGGCTCTATTTTAATACGCGTTGCAGGGCTCATCAATTGATGGGCAAGAGAGTCATGAGGATTCCAAAGGGACCCAACATGTTCAGAAAGACGTTCCGTCTCATTTAATGAGGTCTCATTTAATGAGGTTGGATTTAAGAGCTCATCTAAACTCAACAATAGATCGCTTGCTTGCCAGACTTTGACAGGCAATCCCCACCCTTTGAGGGTTGTCACCAACTGTTCGCGTAAAGCGATCATATCTTCAAAAGACTTAAAGGTTGTATGGGGCTCGCTATAGGAAATCAAGAGGCGAAAGGTCCTGATGGCAGAGCGGTTTTTAAAAGCAGAACACCGTTCTTTGGCCAGTTCTCTCAAGACATCTGAACGCTCATTAAAGATGAGATCTTTTCGTGCTTTTTCCCATGTCTTCAGCCAAGGGTCGATATGAGGACTCGCGATCAACAGGCATTGAAGATTGGATCCCAAAGGCAAAGCATGTTGAAATAGTCCCGTCAATTGCCTAGGAATCTCTTCTCCACATCCAACGAGAGGGAGCGTTTCCAGGACAAATCCAACACTGGTACAATTTAGAAATAGCTGAGTTTCAGGATCAAAGCTCCGGTAAGGCAGCAGCTCACTTAAACTATGAGGGAACAAAAACGCATTTGCCAATTTGATTGTTGAAGAACTTGACCCAAAAGATTGTCCTTCACCTGAAAGGGAATGGCTCATTAAGCCTCCTCCCATACCCAAGGAGCATACCAAATTTGAGGCTTCTGAGAGTGATCAGGGGCTATTTCTGCATCGGGATTTGACCTACATTGGCATGGAACTTGAGAAAAGTCAGGAAGAGACTGGTTAAGAATTTCTCCCTTAGGGAGGTCTCCCTTAGGGAGTTCTCCATGATTGATCATTTCATTTACTTCAGAAATTGACTTACAGCCAACACCCTCCCCTGGGGGACATTCAAACCCTCCTTCATAAACGCCCATGCAGCCTGTGAGGCAGAGGGCAATTCCTAAGATAGAAATAGAGTTTTTCTTCATTTTTAGTCTCCTTATTGAGGGGTTGATGAGGTACGAGATTCTTCTCTGGTTTTTTTGATTTCATCTTTAATGATTTGACTGCCTATAAAGGTTCCTTCCGTGAACACAATGTCGACCACTTGGCCTGCTGCAATTTGAATCACCGGCTGAAGCTGTTCAGCTCGATCAATGTAATATTGAGATAACCGGTCCAGCGCTGTTGTTGCCCCTGAAGCCATTCCGGATGCGAACATATCGCCAATGTTGGGAGGAGAAGGTTGTGCACTTCCTTGGAGAAAAGGATTTACTTGAGCTTGGCGGTTCTGAGGATTTGCCACATTGCTAAGACCTGCAAAAATGCCTCCCATAAGACTCCTGCTTAAGAATTGACCATCCTTTGAAGCCACAATCCCTCGAATTCCAGCCTTACCGTCCGATCCTGCAATGTATCCTGCCACTTGGGTTTCGATGATCTCTCCCGATCCGCGTTCAATGCAGGTCAGTTTTTCAAGGCGAGCATAGACCCGCTCTGAAGAAAGATCTCCATAGGCACTTGCCATGCAATGACAGTCTTTTAAATCACTTTGAAACCGTCTGGGGAGCGTTCCAAAATCAATAATTCTTAACAGCATAGGTCTGGGATCGGATGAGGCCGTCATCGAAGAAGATGCATCCAAGCCTGACAGCAAAACCGTCTTTGCAAATGCCCCTGCAGGAATGGCTGTTTCAACGGTTTTAGTCCTCACTAAGTGAGGGTTTTCCGTAAGTCCTAAAGATACCTTTTGAATAAGGTTGTTCGGTTGATCTCCTTGACCTTCCAGTGATTGGGATAAGTTTTCGCCCTGGACATCAAATGTATTCTTTTGGTTATCCAGTTGGCTTTCCAAATTCAGGATTTTTGTTTCAAGCTCTTGGATAACGGCATCTTTAGGAAATGCTGAGGTTAAAGATTGATCATCACCTTCAGTATTTATGTCTTGAGGAAAAGACTGTTCTTGTTTAGCGCCCTCTTGAAAGAGGGTTTGAAGGGCTTTTATTTCGCCAGAAAGTACTCTGAGCTCATCCTCAATCTTATGGCGAAAAACCTCATTTAGATCTACTTTTCTTGGAATTGTTTCAATGGATGTTTGGGTGACTTTGATCTCCTCTGTCTGTTGAGGGAGAGGGGCCTTCTCAAACAAGAAGAGTACAATTCCATAAGAAAGGGCTAAAATACCTAAAAGTCCACACCCTAGCCAAAAGAACTGCAGTCTTCGAATATCCAGAGAAGATTCTGGATGAAAAAACCTTATGATCTGTTCTTTAATTTGCTCGTGCCACAACATGGACATCTGTTCCTTCTCCGGGGTTTAAGGTTTTGTGGGAAATCAAAAGGGCAATAATCTCGTTGGATTTGAAAGTCAGGTCCTTGGTAAACTTTTCTTCCGATAACACCTGTGGTTCTTTGGTGTTATTTTGAACCTGATAAGTCAGGCCCCGTAATTTCTGTCCTTGGATGTCTCGGATTAAAAGATAAGGCCCCTGAAAGGTTGTTAAATTTAAGGGAATTTCTCTATATCCCAATGGTATACGTCCGTCCCGACAGGCACAAATCAGGTCTTCAACTTCTTCTCGGAAGAGGGTGGCACGTGTTCGCTTTTCC
Source organism: Alphaproteobacteria bacterium (assembly GCA_035531295.1). GTDB lineage: Bacteria > Pseudomonadota > Alphaproteobacteria > UBA9655 > UBA9655 > UBA9655. The sequence continues at coordinate 2,392 of DATKTE010000072.1, read as the reverse complement.
TCATTTAATGAGTCTCTCTCAAGCTCTTGTTTGATCTCAGTGTCGTTTTTGAGGATAAGAGCTTCGGGAGAACGATTGCTCGGAATGAGACGCAGATCTTGAGTGTGCCCTGCTTCAGTTGTAAGGGTGAGGCTAATAGGACGAGAACTCTCCAAAGCAAGGGGATGAATAAACACCTGTCCCTGGTCAGTATCGGTTTCCAGAACATACTCTCCTGCAATACCGAAGACGTGAAGGATTCGATCATTCTCAACTTTAATGCGGGTGAGTCCTTGTTGTGAAATGGGGACTTCCAGGACCTTCATCTCATCAAGAGGACGCACAATGGCGGCGTGAACTGCGGTTCCCATAAGTAAGCAAATAAAAGTCTTAAGAATCATGTTGAGTTCCTCCTGTAACGCTTTCTAAAAGAAGCCCTGCGCCTCTAAGGCTAAATTGCAAAGAGACAGTCTCTTGAGATGAGCGCACCTCTTTCCCTGCCATATAGCTGATGAGGGTTCCTTTCACATCAACATGGAGTTTCTGAGGGTTAGCGCTGACTTGAGAGGGTTTAAAATGGGTGGAAAGTTGCAATTTTGTGTAATGCTCCCCATCCTCCATGAGTTGCTTTTTTAAAGCCCCATAGGCTTCAGGAGTCGCATATTTTAAAAGAGTCCCGTGATTATAGGAAAAGCTGGAAGGAGAAAGGTCCAAAAGAAGCTTTGCGAGATACACTCCCATTTCTTCCAGGTACTCCTTGGAAACAGCTCCTCCTTCCACCCACAAGGTTTTGGTAATGTGGGGAGGAACCAAAATGGTGCGCTCGCTTTTAACAATAAGAGCCATGCTTAAGAGGACATTGCTCAAGGCCATGACACCTGAAATCCCAATCCATGCATTTCGCTGGGAAATCAGCTTGAGGATATTGTGATGGAGAAAACTGGCTTTCATCCAATCATCTCCCGAATGTGGGAAGGCACAGGCAACTTCATGAACTTTTTTGGCGTGGGCAGGTGCCAATAGAGAGCATGAAGTAAAGTTGATCCTGCATTTTGCTGCTTGATCGTGCGGAGCAGGGAGAGAGCACCAATCCCCGCAATAAACCCACAAACGATCCAGCCCATAAAGAGCCCACCAAAGAGAGGAATAACTAAGATCAAGGCCTCATCTTTATTGACGCCTAAAAATCGTAAGGGCTTATCTAAACGATTGAGGAGGAAGTTCTCATTTCGATCCATGACCAACCTCCTCAGATACAAATGGCGTAAGTTGTGTTGATCCACACTTTCGCAAACCCAAAACTAATGGTCGTGAGGATGGCAATCACAAAGGGAGCGGGCGTTGACTTCATAAAGGAAAAGGCTGCAGCTGCAAGGCAACCTGAAATTAATGTAATGGGTACAAGGCTGTTATCCAGGATAGCGACAAGATCCGTGGTGCTTTGGTTAAATCCGGCATCATTCGTATTGGCAACACCAAAGGCTTCAGGTGTAAAGAGCAGGAAGGCAACGGTAAGGAAACAAAATGCCTTGATCTGTTCTAAATATAGGATTTTCTCATGATTCATCTTTATTTCTCCTTTTTTGATGAATGAAGTGGTTTTTCCATTGAGAGAGAAACATCAGCATTTTCATCTACCTATTGAGGGTCTGAAGAAGCTGTTTGATTCTCAGAATTTATGTTTAAAGGCAGAGAGATATTTTTATGGGAAGCTGGCGGACGGGAGAGTAAATGCTCAACGCGGCCCTCTCTTCCTGTAATAACAACATGAGGGGTAGACCGCTGTTGGCCAAACTTATCGGTCCATTGGTGATAGGTGAGTTTCCCCTCCACATAGACCGAATCACCACGCCTCAAGACGTCTTTAACCCAGCCAATAGTGGAGTCACGAAAGACGGCAATGCGATGCCAGTCCGTTGATGATTGCCATTCGCCTGTTGCATCCTTCCAGGATTGGGTCGTAGCCAAGGAAAAGGTGGCCATTTTCTTTCCCTCTTGGGTGAGAGAAATTTCAGGCGCACGGCCAATGTTTCCTTGAAGAATTACTTTATTCAGCATGATTCTCTCCTGTGTGAGGCGTGATATGGGTTTGAGGAATTGAAATTTCTAGACGCGTTCTGAGGGTGCGTGCTTTTGGGTAGTCTTTTGCAAAGACCCATGTCATTTTGAGGCGTAAATCCTCAATTTTACGGAGAACGTTTGGGTCTTGGCTGCCAATCCAGATAAGCCGTTCCTCTTCACATTCGATAAACCACGCATGAGCTATTTGTTTGAGATCAACCAACGATAGCGGCTTTTCAAGCATCTGTGACTCATTGAGCCACAGCCCGATCGCCAACTGGCTGCACCACCTTTTCCACACAGGATCCTTGATGGAGGCCAAAATAGCCTCTTTTTCTCGATCTTTTGCGGG
>DATKTE010000071.1:0-2133 GCA_035531295.1 Alphaproteobacteria bacterium | reverse complement strand
TAGTCACGACTACATATCCCTTCTTGTGTCCTTCTTCGACATACCTATGAGCCTCGGCAATCTGTTCCAAGGGATAGCTTTTGTCTATGACCGATCTAAGCTTCCCGGCCTCAATAAGCTCCTTGAGGTAAACGAGATCTTCCTTCTTTATGGGTGCCGGCGCGCATATCACCTTCTTGCTGCCCATTATTGAAGTCCCCAGCATCTGAAGAAGCTCTCTCATCCCAAAGACAGATAGCAGGTAGCGTCCGTTAGGCTTCAGCGAGCCCTTACATCTTGCATACGAAGTCACGCGCGCCGTGTCAAAAATCACGTCATAGGTTTGACCGTTCTTGGTATAATCCTCTTTGGTGTAATCAACTACCTTATCGGCTCCCAGAGACTTCACCAACTCCAATTTCGTCGTACTGCATACCCCGGTTACTTCTGCCCCAAAGTACTTGGCAAGCTGGACCGCGAATTGACCAATCCCTCCAGAAGCGCCATTGATCAGGACCCTATCTCCGCTCTGGATATTTGCCTTTCTGATGAAGAACAAGGCCGTCAATGCCCCATGAGGAACGGCGGCGGCTTCCTCAAAGGTCATATTCGCAGGTTTCTTGGCTACCACTCCTTGCTTCCATTCTTCGGGTAGACATATGTACTCGGCATAAGCACCAGCCCTCAACCCGGTGGTAGTTCCGTAAACTTGGTCACCTTTCCTAAACAGTTTTACATCTTTGCCCACTGATTCAATTTCACCGGATAGCTCATACCCTAATATAGTTTTTTTTGGTTTTCTGAGACCAAACATTATTCGCACCATGAGAGTAAAAAATTTGGAATCTGGGTGTTTGCCACTTCGAGCCCATAACACCCCTGCTAATACTGTTGTCGCATATACCTTTACCAGCATTTCATTGTCCTTGGGAGTAGGTTTTTCTACTTCTTTTAATTCAAGAACATCCGGTGGTCCGTATTCTGTGTATACAATTGCTTTCATGTTTCCTCCAAAGTTACTTTGATCGCGTGCGATTGGGAGATATCTTCCAAAGTAGCCCTATCTATGGTGTTACCTCCACTCTTTCATGTGTAGGCCACTTCCATGCATACACGACAATTAGTAAAAGAAGCACAGCTTCTACAATAGAAGCAAATATATAATAAACCCAAGACTCTCCTATTGCGCCTCCTAGCACATAAACAATTTCTAATATACCCACGATGATGTTTGTCCAGCGATTCGCTTTAGCCGGCAATGTCAGGGACAGGAAAACCATAAGACTCGGAATGGTCATTAATATAATAACTCCCAACAACCATACTTGAGTGATTTGAAATGTCCATACTTTTCCCGCTATTGCATCCTCTATAATCCCCGGTTTATAAAATGAATAAACATCCACATATATATATAAAATATTTACAGCAATCCATAAAGCTGAAAGCTTTATCTTAATATTTATCTTCACATCTTCCAAGATTGTTGCGGTCTTTTTTTCTGAATTCATTTTTTTTCTCCTTTTTTTATAAAAAAATTAACTGTTAAGCAATTTCTTTTACTCAAAATTTTAGTTTTAAATAGTCCCTTATACTAACTACCTATGAGCTCGTAAGTATTTCATAAGTAATCTTTCCCCATCTCGACCTGAGGGGTTGGGTTTTTAAGAAACTAAATTTGATTTTGGAAAAAAGATTAAGATGGTTATTTGTTGCCCCACTTTAAAATATATAAGATATAGACTAAGAAAAGTGTCAGTCTAATATAAGATTTAAAATGAAAAGATATTTATTATTTTTATTATTATTCTACAATTTAAAATAAGAATCAATCTTTTTCTGTTAAATATTTTAAAACAAAAAGCCCTTCAGCTAAGGCCAAAGGGCTTGAAATTAGCAGGCTCCCCAGACAGGACGAGTTTCGCAACTTTTGTATGAGAGATGAAACTGAAAAAGTATATCGTGAGCTAGAAGAAGTAATTAGTGTCAGTTAAGAATTTAAAAGGGCAGAACCTCAATTAAGAAGTCCTGCCTATCTTATTGTCTGGCTCCCCCTATTGGACGATTTCAGAACTTTTAAGGGAAATATTACAACTGAATGGGTGGAGTGACCGAAGGGAACGGAATCGGGTAAACGCTGTTATATGCCGTTAA
>DATKTE010000070.1:0-6199 GCA_035531295.1 Alphaproteobacteria bacterium | reverse complement strand
ATACGAATGAAGAAAATGACCGGGTTAGGGCGCTTGTGCTCATTGACCCGCTTACGAATACCTATTTGTTAGTAGGAAGACGTGTTTCTCCAACAGTTTTAAACCGTATAGAAAATCTTTCAAAGGCATCCCATGAATATAAACGTCTTCAGGCGGAGGGATCAAACATCGCTCTGAAATTAGCGGGTATCTTTGTGGGGATAGCTCTATTATTGTTGCTAGCAGCTGTTCTCGGCGGGCTTATTTTTGCTAACAAGTTAGCCCGTCCCATTCGTCGTTTAATTCAGGCTTCTGATGAAGTCTGTCAGGGCAATCTATCAGTTCGTATTGCAGAGGAAGATGAGACTGAGGAGCTTTTTTCTTTGACCTCTGCCTTTAACCGTATGACAGCTCAGTTGGAATCTCAAAGGGATGAATTGTTGATCGCAAATGAACAACTTGATGAGCGTCGTCGTTTTACAGAAGCTGTATTGGCGGGTGTCTCAGCTGGGGTGATTGGTTTAGATGCCAAGGGGAATATTCACCTAACAAATCAATCGGCAGGTAAGCTTTTGCATATCAATTTAAAGAATGAGATAGGGGAAAAGTTTGTTAAAGTCGTTCCTGAAATGGCGTCCCTTTTTGAAGAAATTAAGGAAAAGGGATTAAAGTTCATTGAAAAACAAGTTGTTCTTAATCGAGAGGGACACGGTTACACATTCTTGGTTCGCCTTTCCCTTAATCAAATGCGTGATAAGCTTACGGGATATGTTGTAACATTTGATGACATAACGCAATTGGAAGCAGCTCAGAGAAAAGCCGCTTGGGCGGAGATGGCGCGTCGTATTGCTCATGAGATAAAAAATCCTTTAACTCCTATTCAGCTTTCTGCAGAGCGATTAAAGAGACGATATAGCAAACAAATCTTGCAAGATTCTGAAACATTTCAAAACTGTGTGGACACTATTATTCGACAAGTGGGACACATTGGGCAAATGGTTGGAGAATTTTCCTCCTTTGCACGCATGCCCGCACCTAATATGAAATCCGAAGATTTAGTTCAAATTTGCAAAGAAGAAATCTTCTTGCAACAGCATAGTCAGTCTAAACTCAAGATCGAATTTATTTCATCTCTGGATTCTTTATTTTTCCCTTGTGATCGGGGACAAATGGGCCAAGTTCTTACCAATCTTATCCAAAATGCAAGTGAGTCGATAGAAGAAAAAAAGATGCCTAATGGTCATTTGGAAGTCACGCTTGAGGAACAAGGGGAACATATTTTATTAAGAGTCATTGATAATGGAATAGGGCTCCCTTCTGTTGGAAGAGAGCGATTAACCGAACCTTATGTAACCTTTCGTGAAAAAGGTACTGGACTGGGGCTTGCGATTGTAAAAAAAATCATAGAAGATCATGATGGTAATTTAAGCTTCCAAGACCACCCAGGAGGAGGTGCCGTTGTACAAATTTCGTTTACACGTGCAACTAGGCACCAACAAATTGCAATTTAAGGAATCTTAAGAATGAGTCGAGATATTCTAATCGTAGATGACGAACCAGATATAAGAGATCTTGTAGCTGGAATTCTTAGTGATGAGGGGTTTACATGTCGTGTCGCTTCTACTGGTGAAAAAGCTCTTGAAGAGATATCCCTTAGACAACCTAACCTTTTAATTCTTGATGTGTGGCTTGGCGATCCTAAATATGATGGTTTGAAGATTTTAGAGCTTATAAAGAAAACAAACTCTGATCTTCCGATCGTGATGATTAGTGGACATGGTACGGTGGAGACTGCGGTTAATGCCATTAAATTGGGCGCATATGATTTTATTGAAAAGCCATTTAAAACAGATCGTCTCTTGCTTATCGTATCGAGGGCACTAGAAGCTGCAAGTTTGCGCAGAGAGAACCGCCATCTTAAGGGTGAAGGTAACCTTTTGAAAATGATAGGTAACTCTCCAGCAATCCAAATTGTTCGTAAGACTATTGAAAAAGTAGCTCCTGCGAATAGTCGTGTTTTGATGATTGGCCCTGCAGGGGTAGGGAAAGAGCTAGCCGCACGTGAAATTCATAATTCTTCTAAACGGGCATCAGCTTCTTTTTTGGTCCTTCATTGCAAAGCAGATTCTGAAGAATCTATAGAAGAGCAGCTTTTTGGATGTGAGGCAACAGATAGTACTTCCCGTAAACTTGGTGTTCTTGAGCAAGCCCATGGAGGGACTCTTTTTCTTGATGAAGTAACCGAGCTCCCCCTTGATGTTCAAGCCAAATTGGTTCGATTCCTTCATGAGCAAGCGTTTAAGAGGGTAAGAGGGGATCATAAAGTCGTTGTAGATGTGCGCATATTCGCTGCAGCAAAGCATGACATTAAAGAAGCGATTCAGAATGGAACTTTTAGGGAAGATCTGTATTACCGCCTCAATGTTATTACTCTCCATTTACCTCCCTTAAAGGAACGGGTTGAAGATATACCCGACCTTATTCGTTATTTTGTAGGGCATCTTTCACGCCAGGCGGGGATTCCAAAGCGTCAGTTTTCAGAATCGACGATTGCCTTCATGAAAGCCTATGACTGGCCTGGTAATGTTCTTGAACTACGTAATGTCGTTGAAAGGGCACTTATTATATCTCCAGCCGCTAATGATGTAATGGTTTCACCTGATGAGCTGCCACCAGAGGTAAGAGGAGAAGATGTTCCTTCGCTTACCACACATAGCTCTACGGATTTTCTCGCCATGTCCTTACGTGAAGCAAGGGAATATTTTGAACGAGAATATCTTCTCGCTCAAGTTCAGAAATTTTCTGGGAATATTTCACGTACAGCCAATTTTGTTGGGATGGAACGCTCTGCTCTTCACCGAAAGCTTCGACAGCTTCAAGTTGAGCGAAAAAAATGAGGGCTTCATTTCCGTCAATGTGAGGAGTTTTGCTTCCAAGCAATCCGTTTTTTGCCTGCGGCCGCAAAGCCACACCTTTCGCTGCAATAGCAGGTTCGGCGGGTGAAACCAGATGGAGAAATGCAAGAGACAATGGGCTTAAGCCCGTTGAGTTTCACTGTCTCACCAAATTTCTATATTAATTATGCATAACCCATTGCTCAATCCGTAAGTTTCTGGCATTTATGTTTCATGTGAAACAATTTTAACTAACTAAAGGATAAAGAATGGCAACCCTTAACTTTTATATCCTGGCTTGTGCCGCCCTTGCTCTGCTTTACGGAGCGTATGCTGCTCGTAAAGTTTTTGCCTGTCCGACTGGAACACCAAGAATGCAAGAAATTGCAGCCGCCATTCAAGAAGGCGCCAGCGCTTTTTTGAATCGTCAATACACGACAATCGCCCTGGTAGGCGTCGTTATTGCTATTTTTCTTGGATGGGTTTTAGGCAAACATTCAGCCATTGGATTTATTAGTGGAGCGTGTTTATCCGGGTTGGCTGGATACATTGGTATGAATGTGTCAGTGAGAGCCAACGTTCGAACGACAGAAGCAGCGCGTACAGGCCTTAAACCGGCTCTTGATGTTGCGTTTAAATCAGGCGCCATTACAGGCATGTTGGTGGTGGGGCTCGGTCTTTTGGGACTTACCCTTTATTATATGTATCTTCGTGAGGTAAGTGATGACATACGTCATATTATGACAGCTCTCCTTTCTTTAAGCTTTGGAGCTTCTCTCATTTCCATCTTTGCTCGTCTTGGCGGAGGCATCTTTACAAAAGGTGCTGATGTGGGCGCTGACCTCGTGGGAAAAATTGAAGCAGGGATTCCTGAAGATGATCCCCGGAACGCAGCAGTGATTGCGGACAACGTTGGTGACAACGTCGGCGACTGTGCTGGTATGGCAGCTGATCTTTTTGAAACCTATGTGGTAACAATTGTTGCAACCATGCAGCTGGCCGCCATTTTCTTTACAGGGGCTCTCCAAGAAATCTTTATGATCTATCCCCTCGCGATCGGGGCTGTTTGTATTATTGGTTCTGTGATTGGAACATTTTTTGTTCGCCTAGGTTCTAGTGAAAACATTATGACCGCTCTTTATAAGGGCCTTATCGCAGCCTCATTGGTTTCTGCGGGGCTAATCGTGTGGGTGACCATGAGCCTTATGGGTCTTGATCAACCTTTCACCGTTGAAGGAATAACTTTTACGGGAATGAATATTTTGTATTGTGCCCTTACGGGACTTGTGATTACAGGCCTTCTCGTATGGATCACAGAATATTACACTGCAACGAATTTTCGCCCTGTTCGTAGTGTAGCAGAAGCCTCAACCACAGGCCATGCCACGAATATCATTCAAGGCCTTGCTGTTTCTATGGAAGCAACCGCTCTCCCTGTTCTTGTTATTTGCGGGGGAATTCTTGTTTCTTTTATGAATGCAGGTCTTTTTGGAATTGGCATAGCAGCGACCACCATGCTTGCTCTTGCGGGGATGATTGTGGCTTTGGATGCTTATGGGCCGGTTACAGATAATGCAGGAGGCATTGCGGAAATGTCCGATTTGCCTGCGTCCGTACGAAAAGTCACTGACGCACTGGATGCGGTTGGAAATACAACAAAAGCTGTGACAAAAGGTTATGCTATTGGTTCTGCCGGTCTTGCAACTCTTGTTCTTTTTGCGGCCTACACAGAGGATCTTACCCATTATTTCCCTCAGCTAAACATTCATTTTGCGCTGCAGGATCCTTATGTGGTAGTAGGCCTTTTCATCGGCGGTCTACTCCCCTATCTCTTCGGTGCTCTTGGCTTAAAAGCTGTTGGACGTGCAGGAGGTGCAGTCGTTGTTGAGGTTCGTCGTCAGTTCCGTGAAATCAAAGGAATCATGGAAGGCACAACCAAGCCTGAATACAGCAAGGCTGTTGATATTCTGACCAAAGCTGCTATTCGCGAAATGATTATACCGTCTTTGCTACCTGTTTTGGCGCCACCTGTTGTCTATTTTGTGATTAGATCGTTTGCAGGCCAAGCAGAAGCTTTCACCGCTTTGGGCGCCATGTTATTGGGAACAATCATCACCGGCCTTTTTGTTGCGATTTCAATGACATCTGGTGGTGGAGCATGGGATAACGCCAAAAAATACATCGAAGATGGTCATTTCGGTGGCAAAGGTTCAGAAGCCCATAAGGCAGCAGTTACGGGTGACACCGTCGGTGATCCGTATAAGGATACGGCGGGACCTGCAATTAACCCGATGATTAAGATCATCAACATTGTGGCGTTATTGTTGCTGGCGATCTTGGCGCGGTAGGACTATTAGATAAATTAACCAAACCAACGGCGTCATTCCAGGATTTAAAAAATATTAAATCCTTTGGGGCATAGATTTTGTTAATACCTGGAAACTAGGAAAATCCGACAATCCTTACTAGGTTTGGGGTTCTAACCCCGGATGAAATCCGGGGCTAGGCCTCGGAATGACGTTTTAATTTAAAGGTTATACCTCTAAGAACAAAGTACCCCCTTGATTTTTACCTTTTACAAAGTTAAAATAAATGAATGATGATAAAAAACTGCAAACAAAACCCTTGTTTTCTTTCTAAACGACCTCGAAACTCATAAATTTGGGCCAGTATGCGCGCCCTCTCAATGAATTTATATCATTGATAAACTTCCTTAACTTTTAATCTATATACTTATATTATGGATTCTTTGTGAATCATCGGGTGAATATTATGAATACTGTAACTTTTATTGGATCTGCCTCGGGATTGGGTGCTCAAATTCGAGAGACGGCGAAAGGCCCGGGATCTCTTCAAAATTCTGGTATCTTATCGTCTCTTAAATCTCAATGGATTTGGAAAGAAACAATCTTCCCAACTGAAAGTGTTCTTAAACTTCATATTCAACCAGGTCCTTTAACATTACCCTATATTGAGGATCTTTGCCGACGGGTCTCTCTTTCTGTGGAAGAAGCTCTTACTGATCATCAATTCCCAGTCATTATTGGGGGTGATCATGTGGTTGCTGCGGGGACGTGGGCTGGAGTTACCCATTATCTTAAAGCAAAACAGGCGTTTGGTCTGATATGGATTGATGCTCACATGGATGCCCATACAATGGAAACAACCCCTTCGAAAGCTTATCATGGCATGCCTTTAGCTGCTTTACTAGGATTTGGCGAGTCTTCGCTTGTTAATATCTTAGAGGAAGGACCTATTTTAAGCCCTGGACATGTATGCCTCATAGGCGTGAGAAGTTTTGAGGACGGAGAAAGGGCCCTCCTTAA
>DATKTE010000069.1:0-3537 GCA_035531295.1 Alphaproteobacteria bacterium | reverse complement strand
GCCATTATATTCCTGAATTGTATCGTGAAACAGAAGAGCCACATCAACTATGTATAGAAAAGCACTTTTCTGAAAAAGATAGAGAAGAACTTTCTCGCTTTATTGATAAAGATGAAGATCCAGGCCTCAGAAGTGTACAAGAAAAAGCGCGTGAGTTTGTTGATGATAAAGTCGTTGAGGTTTTTCTAAAAGAAGCTTTCTCAGCAAAATGATTTGAGTATATCAGAACTTTAGTTTCAGCTTTGCTATCTCGAGCGTTCTGTCAGGACTACCTCATGAAAAATAATTTTGTAAAAAATGTAAGAAACTAGGAAGTGTACGAATCGATTCTAAGAGAGAGATAAAAGGAAAAGTATAAAAAGAAACAAGACCTTATATTTCCTCTCTCAATGAGACAACCCAAAAAATTCTGAAGACAATCCGCAGTCATTAAGCCATTGAAAATTCTCTCCATTGAGTTTTGGATATGTCCTTTGGTGAAGATCAATTCAGAATAAGAAAGAAAAACGCCCCACATGCCATGGCTGTTATCAGACATATGGCCTTGAATCTTCTCTAACTACAAAAAATCAAATGAAACGCCAGTCTGTTAAACGCTTGCGAAAAATGGCCGGGTGGGATAATGGCATTCTTTCTTCCATCCTCTCTCAAAATTTTTCATGAGATGACCCTGCATAAGTCTTTATTCGCCAAACTAGTTTTTCTGATTCAAATTTATCCGCGTTCAGTTCATTTTGTTTTTCCCTAATTAAATTTCAGCTGGTGCCAGCTATTTGCGCTTTCGTAGGATCCGCCTCTCTGCCCCCGCGTGAGGCTGCTGGCGGTGTTTGTTAGCGTTGGTCCATAAGGGCCGTTATCTAGCTTTGTGCAAGGCTTATCCTTGCGTTTAAAACCTAACAGTACTGATGTCCGGAGAAATTTCTTATGTATCATGATCTTCCTTTTCTTTTGTTGTTAAGCACAGAGATGTTGGACGTGGTTTATTACTCTCTGTAATTTTAAATTATCTGTCGATGCGATTACAGTGTCAACAATAGAAGTGATTACTGTTCGTAGCACGTGATATGACCGAACTAATTAGCACCTCATGTCTTCCCTTCGTTTTCTCCATGACTACCTCCTTTCGGCGATAGCCTCACTTCGGTCAACTCATGTGCTAATTAGTTCGGTCATATCACGTGCTACGAACAGGGTATGCAGTTGACATAAACTGCATACCCTGGAAAATTAAATAGTCTGATCCTTGAAGTCTTTTTAGAGACTCATTTCCCTCTGTGTGACTCTCTCAAGATCCTTAGCCGCCAGCGTAACTGTATTTTCTACAGATGCTTTCATTTTAGCTTGGACGATTTGATGTTCCAAGGAAATGGAAGCCTTATCCTGCGAACATCGTTCCCTAAACATTAAATCCCCATCCATTCTGCGCATATATTCGATGTTGTGAGACCCCACTTCTTTTGCAAAAGGGATAGTGTATTTGTCTTCCAGCTGGTGAGAGATTTGGGCCATAGCGGTCATTTGGTTGCTCGTTGGTTTTTCTCCATGAGTTTCCTGGTATCTCAAGATATCCTTGGCACAGTGGATGGCTGCGCTTTCAGAGAGGGAGTATTTCTTAGCAAGTTCTTGAGCAAGAGGTTTTGTTTGAGAACGATGCTGCTGGCGCTCACTTTCTGCTAACTGAGGAATGATAGAGGAAGGAGTTCGTCCCTCTTGTTTGGCTTCGAGGAAGAGGCGTCCTTCGATAGAAGCCTGCCTTTCTGCAATCATACGAATAAGGAGAGGATCCTTTTTTTCATCAAAGTTGCCTTTTTGGTGCCACTCCTCATTAAGTTTTTTACTGATCTCAGGAATACGGTCGAGCTCATATTTGCCCCTTAACAAGAAGAGTTTGGTTTCCTTCTCCGTTGGCTCTGTTCCCCTCAGGGTATGGGCATGGAAAATCAAATTAGCTGCCCTTTCCGCTTGGAGCGAAATACGCTCTTTAAGCTCTGCCGTGATAGATCGTTTTTCTTCCCTAAGATAGTCATAAAGCTTATTTTCGCACTTCTGAATCAAGTCATTGAAAGCCACTAGCCCCTTTTCAGGTTCATGTTTTTCCTTGTATGGTTGATTCTTCAATACTTCCTCAGCCCTTATCTCTTCCCGGACCCCCTCTGGAGTCATCCGAATGTCTTGTTCTCGAGTAATGCCTAAGAAATGGTCTGCAACGTTCCAGAAGGCTTGTTTGGTTACTGCTCTCATGGCTTCCAGCTCATTAGACATGCGCTGCAAGATCTTGGTGAGAAGGTGGTCATCGGCTTTCATAAGCTTGTTGAGGGAGTCTGCGTCTAGGTAATCCGCCGCAGAAAGCTTCTCTCCCGATTTGGCCAGGACTTGAGGGAGTTTTTCGGGTCTCCAAAAGTCAAAAGAGCTTCCAAAGACCTGAACATCTTCTCGATGGCGGGTCATGGCCACATAGGCCAAATTCTGAGTCATTTCAAAGGAGGCCAGGACATAAGTACGATCAACAGTTGTTCCTTGGGATTTGTGAATGGTGACAGCCCACCCTTGATCAAAGTGAGGGTTGAGGTTGGGAGCAAATAAAATCTCTTTCCCTTCATCCAATTTGACGTGAATCTTTTGAGCGTTCAGCTCCGTAATCGTCCCCATGGTTCCATTTTTAACGCCTAGGCTATTATTGTTTCGCGTAAAAACAATTCGGTCTCCTTTTGAAAATCCCTTCTCTTCCTGAAGGCTGCACTTTCTTCCAAAATCATCTTCTCCCTGCTTATTGATGGTATAAACAAACTCTTTTTCAGAGATATGCCCTGACGCCTTGAGCAAAGAGCTGGCTAGCTGATTGAGGTCATTCACATCCCTATTGCTGTAGGCGAGCATAAGGGTACTTTTTCCCGGAGCTTCTTTAAAGGCGGAATGCCAAGATTGAATCAACTCCTGCTTGGCCTGCTCGCGAACCTCAACTCCTGACCCAACTGGTTTTTGAACTCCTATCAGGTGATCCAATTGATATTCTTTGAGGAGCTCTCTGGCTTCTTCCTGTTGCATAGTTTTCGGTTGGCTCTTATCCACCAAAAGCAATGCCATTTTCAAAGGATCAAGACACCGTTTTTCTAAAACAGATCGGTACGCTTCCAAATTCTTAAAAATGGATTGGGCTGCCTTCCTTTCTATCTCTTTCCAGTGCACATACCGCTCAATGTCTTGGTGATTCCGGATGAATCCATAGGAATGGTTCCCCGCTAATTCGCGGGGACAAGCTTTCACCATTTCTCGATAGATAAGAGAAGACACGCGATGTGCGGTTTCATAACGTTTTACAACATTTTCAGCCTTATCCTCGGAAGGAAGCTTTTCTTCAATGATATGAACAAAGCCCTTATCTGCATAAGTTTGGATGGCATCACTTGTTTTTTGTTGTCCAAAGAGAACTGTAGCTTCTCTCTGCCATTCTTCCTTTTGACGAAGGACCGTATTCAATTTAGCTTTTCCAAGCCTAGTGGTCACCAATCTAAACGCAGGGCCTGCTTCTACAGGTTG
>DATKTE010000068.1:0-3696 GCA_035531295.1 Alphaproteobacteria bacterium | reverse complement strand
TATCGAGCCTTGTTCGGAAGAATCACGCAGACGGCAATATTCAAGAGCAATCAGCTCGATGCTTCAACAGGATGATTACACCATTGTCAAACGAGATACTTATGCAGTGGCCAGAGCAATGGACAGACTTAAAGCCATTGGGAATGGACAAAATTCAATCTTGGCTGCACTTGCATGGCGCGTCCTGCGCCGAAGAATTGGGCCAAAAAAATGACGCTGTAAGAAATTAGGAGGCTAAAATGCAAATGAACACGATAGAATTGAATATTGACAAGTACGAAAGTATGCTAAAAGAACTCGGTGTGCTTAAAACAGAAAACGAGAGGCTACGGGAGGCCCTGCACAGGGCTTGCGACAACTGGACTGAAGACATATTTCCAAAGAAAAACCCAGAGGAAAAGTTTAATCTTTCATGTTTTTGTGGAGAAAAACCTCATATTTATAATAATATAGGCTCTCCTGAAACAGAAAGAGGACAAAAAGAAAAGGAATGGTGTGTTATCTGTAGTTGTGGAAATCTTGGATATATAGGCTATTCTGCCGAAGAGGCTGTAGAATTATGGAATTATAAGTATGAACTTGTTTAATGACCTTGCAGAAAAAGAACTGCTAAAATCCTTACTGTTTGATGCCTCTAAATGCGAATGGGCTCTAAATAACATAAAAGCCGAGCATTTCTACTCTAAAAAGAATAAAGAAGTCTATGAAAGAATCATGGCTTTGATGCGTAAAGGGTCTGAAATTAACATCGTAACTCTCCTCGAAAACGATCAGTCCCTAGAAGAATTCATTTTTGCATTGTCTGGAGAGGCCACCAGCGCATCTGGTTCACGATCTCAAGGTGAGGCGGTTCTAAATACCTTTTACAAAAGAGAGGCTCAGACACGCCTTATTAGCCTTTCTAAGCATGTAGGCGAAATTGGTGCAACTCCAGACTCAATTCGGGATAAAGCTGAGGAGCTTGCTTACTTCCTATCTCAGAGATCAGATGATAAAACTCTGGTTCCCCTGGCAGACGTAGCAATCGAGACAATGAAAGAGCTAGACTCTATTGTAGAAAGAGGTTCTCCAGGCATTCCCACAGGCTTTAGAGATATGGATAAGCTTGGATGGATGCCACGACCGAAGACTATGACCATAATCGGAGCAAGACCAGCCATGGGGAAATCGGCCTTTGCTCTTGATTTAGCACAGAGATGTAATGTCCCATGTGCTTTCTTTTCACTTGAAATGGAAAGAATTGAACAGTTTGAACGTCTTTTATCACAAAGAACTGGATATTCCAATGATGAATTACGTCAGCCAAAAACAATACAGCTTGCCAAAGAATCCCTTTATAAGCATGCTCAGGAACTATCTAAGTTACCAATTTATATAAATGATGCACCAGCAATAAGTACGATGCAGCTGCGTATGCAGCTAAAGAGAGCTATTGCTAAATGGGGAATCCGGATTGCATTCATAGATTATATGGGCTATATCGAAGATGATAATGATAAAGGCTTTGACCGTAGAATTGAAATGGGAAAGTATTCCAGGGCTATAAAACAAATGGCTAAAGAATTGAATATCGCCATGGTTCCAATATGCCAACTTAACCGAAAATGTGAGGAAAGGCCTGATAAACGTCCAATTCTGTCTGATTTGCGAGAAGTAGGTGATTTGGAACAGGATGGACATTTAATCCTTTTCCTTTACAGAGAAAATGTTTATAATGACGAATCCAATCCTGATGAAGCTGAAGTAATCTGTAGAAAATGCAGAGGTGGTCAAACTGGAAGCATTAAGCTGAAATGGAATGGCCGACTCACCACATTCTCAGATTACAACGACCCTATCAATGATTTTGTAAAAAAGGACTGGACACAAAAATATGATTAATATATCATGTTATAAATAAACTTTAATGGAGGAATGATGGCAGTTAAAACTACTCAATTTTCATATGACGAAGAATGGCTAAAAAGAAAAAACAAAACTAAAGTAACCTGGAGACAAATCATGGAAGCCGGTATCATGGCTCTTGAGGAAAAGAAGGGTATAACATACAAAGCACCTGTCTCCAAAGTTGAAACAGAAATCGCTACTCTTAAAGAGAGCCCACCCCCAGTTCCAGCAGAACCCCCCATTGAAAAACCAAAAGTTAATATTGAAAATGTCTATTATTTTAAAATCACAAAACCCGGAACTGTATTGACACGAGAGTTCGATATGCTTGCTACAGTTTTTGATGGAAATAATGACTATGTTAGAACATGGAAACCAATACCATTTGATGAAATTCCTCTGGATGCCATATTCAGAGTTAGAGACGATGGTGTTGTACTGAACTTAGCTGGATACAAACGATTCCGGAAAATATCAATCATAGAACATCACGAAGGTATTGAACGTGCAAAAGTGGAGGTATTCAAAGATGTACCTATCCAAGCCTAAAAACTTTGCCTTACAGGAGCTTGTAGATCCATGGACTTACGAAAACTACGGTCAAGCATCATGGCAATTCTTAGACCCTACAGCATTGATGATTCTTCAAAATTTGAGAGAACAATATGGCGAGACAACAGTAAACAACTGGCACAAGGGAGGAAAGAGACTTTATGCAGGGTTCCGTCCTCCTCAATGCAAGACTGGCTCCAAGCTTTCCCTCCACAAACTAGGAAAAGCCTTCGATCTACTTTTCAAAAATGTGTCGGCATGCGAAGTTCGGCATGACATGGAAGATTTTTTATTAGACAAGGAACCATTTAATGAAATAGGAGCTATTGAACTCAATGTAGAATGGTTTCATTTTGATGTACGCTCTCGTACTGTTCACAGAGTATTGTGGATAACTCCATAACTTAACTGGAATTTTTTCCAAATATTAATTAAAAATTTAACCCGAAATAGGAGAACCTATGGACAATCAGCACAAGAAAATCAAAGGATACCGCGATCTCTCTCAAGAAGAAATTGATATCATGAATGAAATCAAAGAAGTTGGTGAAAAGGTTGGTGACCTGGTTCATAAAGTTATGAATACTCCACAGTATAATGCTCATGGAAGATGGGCCAGCATAGCAAAAACTGACCTACAGAAAGGCTTTATGGCATTGGTTCGATCAATCGCAAAACCAGAATCGTTTTGAGGGGTAATTGCTATTACCAAAAAGAAAACGAACCGTTAATCCCTCGGTTCGAAAAGCCTACGCTCAGGAACATCCTATGTGCGAATATCATGACTGTGGTTGCCCTGGGCATCTTGGGCCTCATCATATTGTATTCAGGTCTCAAGCGGGAGATGACTCGTGGGAGAACTTGATAACATTATGCCAGTTCCATCACAACATGGCTCATGGGACGGAATCCAGACAGTTCAGGCAAGAACTTATAAGTATAAAGTCTACAGAATAACCCCAATACCAGCTCCTCGTATGACACGAGCAGACAAAGCTTTATATCGGCCATGTGTAAAGCGTTATATGGCTTACCGAAATGCTCTAAAAGGAATGAACATAGATTTGAATGTAGAGCCCCTGTCTTTACAGTTCGCCCTTCCTATGCCGAAGTCTTGGTCAAAGAAGAAGAAAAACCTAATGCGTTTAACTCCTCATAAAAATAAACCGGACTTAGACAATTTGATAAAAGCATTTAAGGATGCTCTTCTGGAAGAAGACTCTCATGTATGGTGTTATGATATGATGACTAAAGTAT
>DATKTE010000067.1:0-7009 GCA_035531295.1 Alphaproteobacteria bacterium | reverse complement strand
CAAAGCCCGAGATTTGGATCCTGTCATTAGGGGAGGGGTTGTTGTTGAAGCGGATCTATGGGGAGAAATTTGGCGAGATCTTCAGAATACGTACTTTGAAGAAAAAGGGTATGATATTAAGGTCGATCCAACGGGGATTCTTCCCCAAGAACACCTTGGCCCCGTGCGCATGCGCCATCATCTGAATGAGGCGCTTTTAAGGGCTGAGCTTCTTCAAAAGGCCAATGAAAAACTCGCCCAAGATCCCTTGAGTGTACTTGAGGAGCTGACACGCAACCAAGCTGTTTTTACGCAAAAGGATGTTGACCTCTTTTTACAAAAGCATGTTCCCCCTAGCGAAAGAGAAGGGCTTTTGGAAGCGGTCTTAGAGCATTCTCAAATCCTTCCTCTTTACGACAAAGATACAAAGGAAAAGACAGGACATTTCACAACCCAAAAAGTAAGAGCGGAGGAAGAAAAGCTTCTTCGATTTGCGGATACTATTGCCAAAAAGACGACTGTGAGATTGTCTTCAGTTTCTACTGAGAAAGGACTGGAAGACAAAAACTTAAGCGATGAGCAGAAAACAGCCTATGACCTTTGTGTTAACTCTGGACAAAATCTCTCAATCATCCAAGGACGAGCAGGCGTTGGAAAAAGTTATCTTTTAGACGCCATTCGAGTTGCGTATGAAACCAGTGGATTCCGTGTCTTAGGATTGGCGCCTACAAATAAAATCGCCATGGATTTAAGAAAGAATGGATTTCAAGACGCAAAGACCTGTCATTCTTTTTTGTTTGCCTTCAAAAACAATCGAGAAAAACTCGATTCCAAGACAGTTGTTATTGCGGATGAAGCGGGCATGCTGGGCACCCAGCTTTCCGTTGAGCTCCTCAATGCTATTAAAAGCAAAGGGGCCAAGCTCATCTTGGTTGGCGATGATCGGCAATTAAATTCCGTTGAGAGGGGAGGGACCTTTCGGTTCTTGGCCGATCAGTATGGAGCTGTTGAGCTCGCTGAGGTGAGGCGTCAAACCATAGGGTGGCAGAAGGCCGTTTCTGAATCTCTCTCTCAAGGAAATATTAAATCTGCCGTTCATCTTCTGGAAGATAACAAGGCCCTTATCTGGAATTCCACAAAGGAAGAGTCTCTGGCAATCCTTCTCAAGAGTTGGGCGAGGGACAGCATGATCAACCCCCATGAAACCCGCCAAATCATAGCTCAACGTAACGTTGATGTGGATGCTCTCAATCAAGGAGCAAGGGATGTTCTTCGCCAATCAGGAAGATTGGGAGACTTGGAAATCATCTGTTCTACACAGCGGGGAAGAATGACCTTTTCGATCGGGGATCGTATTCAGTTTACAAAAACAGATAAACAACAAGGATTTATGAATGGAAGTTTTGGGATGATTGAAAAAATAGATCCCCAAACCAAAAACATGACGATCCAATTGGATAATGGAGAGGTTAAAGACCTGAATCCAAATACATACGATGGCCTACGTCATGGGTATGCGGCAACGGTCTATAAAACCCAAGGTGCGACCTTGAGTTCTATCTATGTCCTCCACAGCAAAGGAACCAATCAACCCACGAACTATGTAAGCCTTACACGTCAGACAAAATCCTTGTCCGTGTATCTCGCACAAGATGAAACGCCTTCCACAACCCATCTCATTCGCCAAATGGAAAGACAACAAGAAAGAGGTACCAGCCTTGTTTTTGATACGCTCAAAGATATTGAAAAACTCAATCAGGAAAAGTCTTTCTTTTCTCCTCTCAAAGAAACGGCCGAAGTTTTATTAACCAAAGTCAAAGACACGTTTCACCGCAATGAGGCTTTTTATAAATTTGAAAAACAAAAAAACAAGCCTCAAGAACCTGCGGTTGTTTCTGTGTTTAAGGAAGCTGAGCTTAAGGAAAAAGCACTTTCTTTGGTACGGGATAAACGCCAAAATCACATACCTAAAAACGTGTCATCATTTGGAGATGTAAAGGCTGTGGAGGATGCGCTCAAACAAAACATAGCTGATTTTGCCGATCATATTTTTTCCTCCATTGGAGAAGAATACAACCGAGCCACTTCCTCAACGACAGAACGACGTTATGGAAAGAAAGGGCATATCTCCGTAAACCTCCACACAGGAGCCTGGATTGATTATAAAAATACGGAACTCGCAGGAGGCCCCTTGCACCTTCTTACAAAAATCAAAGGTCTTTCTTTTAAAGAGGCTGTGGAATACGGGGCGAGCTGGGCAGGATTGTCTCCTGCAAAGTCTATTTCCGAAAAGCAAAGTCCTGATCCCTCCCTATCTTCTTCTCCCTCACAAAAAAGAGAGAAAGAAAATTTAGAAAAAGAAGCTGAAGAAAACAAAATAAAAGTTGAGAAAGCCCAAGCCCTCTGGGCAAAAGGTCAACCACTCCAGGGAACCATTGCGGAACGCTATCTTAAAGAGCACCGGAAAATAGAGAGAGAATACCCCCAAGATCTCCGCTATGTCCCGAATGTTAAGCTGGCAGGTGAACAGAACGCGGAGAATGGCCTTCCATGTTTAATAGTCGCCGCTCGATCGAAGGAAGGAGACGTCACAGCCGTTCAGCTCACTTTCCTCGATCCCACAACAGCTCAGAAGGCTGATATCCCTGTTCAGAAGCGGTCCTATGGGCTTTTGAAAGGCTCAGCCGTGACGATTCAAGAGAACAAAGCTTCAAACATACTCTTCATCGCTGAAGGGATAGAAACAGCCCTCAGCTTAAAAGAAGCCGGCATTAAAGGAACTATCAAAGCGAGCTTGGGCCTTTCCAACATCAAGCGTCTTGCACCGCAAGATCCAAAGACCCACATCGTTATCTGTGGAGACCATGATGCTCCTGATTCCCCTGCCGTCAAGAGTCTGGAAAAGTCTGTAACTGTCCTTCAAGAAAAGGGCTTTAAGGTCACCGTCCTTAAGCCAGATCATTTAGGAGAAGACTTTAATGATGTCCTCAAAAAACATGGCCATGAAGGCGTAAGGAAGATTTTAATACAGGCTATTCCTCAAGGCCTCACTCAACCAATCCTTGTCAAGGATTCAAGTTCTTCACCTGTCAAAAGAGAAGAACAAGATGTCTTCAATCAGATCACCAAAAACTGCGAAAAGTACCTATATACGCACATCGCTAAAGAAAACATCTCTTTCACTTCTGAACTGAAAGAGCGAATCCCGCTTCAAGCAGAAAGGGCAGCTACCTTTATCTTCCATGCCCATACCCTGAAGAAAACAGAGCCGACGGAGAAAGAAACAAAACTCTATCTCCTCCGCGCTAAGTATGAGCTCGATCGCATTCCTGAGATCAGTAAAAAACTTAATGAGGAGTGGCACCAAAAAGGCCATTTTGATGAAAAAAAGGATTCTCTCCTTATTCGTATGATTGCAGAAAGGCAAGCTTCTATAGAAGGACGCCTCTTCTTTGAAGCCAAACAGATGGGACTACAATCATCCTCCAACATCTCCGAATTAGCGGAAAGTGAGCTTAAGGAGCATCGTTCTCAAACAAAACCTCTCGCTCAAAAGCTGATCTCACAACATGCTCTTTCTGAAAGAGCAGCCATCCACTGCGCCAAAAATATCTTGAGATACCAAGAAACCCATGGAGAAAAACTCACAAGTGGACAAATGACTGCTATGGCTCAAATCTCTCACCAGTTGGAAGACAAATACAATACCCCCTTTGCAAAAGAAGTGGGCTCTCACAACATCGAATATATGCGCCGTATGGATGGGGATTTGATGTTTAGGGAACGGTGTTCTCAGGAAAAAGCTTCCATGTCTTTCGAACATAAAATCATCCAAGCTCAAACGAAAGCCTTTTTAGAAAATACTGTTTCGCAAGTGGCTAAGGATCTTGAGAAAGTCAATCAAAGGGAATTATCTCTTTGAAGAAGAATGTTCTAGAGTTACCCTGCACATAAAGAAGGGTTGCACTGCGTTTAAGGAACGAACGAAATCCACCGCCTTCTCAAGAATGAAGTATTGAGGCTAGAGGCAAGTTTTTTGAGACAATATAAATAAAGAATTTTAATTAAATTGTAATTAATATTTTTTATTGACTAATTCTAAAATAAATGTATTTTCGCTTAAGCATAAAAAACATAAGGTAAGTTTTCTTACTGAAAAAATTTTCCAAAAAAGAAGCGAGACTAATTCGCCAGCTTACATATCAAGATTAACAGAATAAATCTTCTCATAATGAGAGGAGCAGGGTGGTATTATGGGAGTTTTTGATTTCTACAAGAAAGTATATTATACAATTTCAATTTATTTTTCTCACAAGTATTATTTTTTAGTTGCTTGGAAACATAAAAATAATTCTGCAAAATATAGAAAATTAGCGACTTCTTCATTTGCCTACAATAAAGAGGGAGGAAAAGAAAACGTTCAAATAAAAAAAGATACCCTCTATTTATCTAAGCAAATAGAAGATCTTAAACAAGCTATGAAGGTAAGAGAAGAGTTTACGAAACAACTTAAAGAAAGGTATCAGGAATCTCTTACTCATGTCCGAGAACTAATGGAGATATCTAATAAGCTTGCAGAAAAATCGAAAGATCTTTTTTTCGATAATTGTGAAATCAAAATACTAAATCTACAAGTTGAGCAGGCCCTTAAAAGTCTGGAGAGCGGGTGTTTTATTCCCTTAGCAATCTCAAAGTTTAATCTTCATGATTTAATTGACGAAACAACTACCATTTTTATTTTAGAAATGCGTAAAAAGAATTCGCAAATATTAACCACCGTAAAAGATAAGAAACTTTATATGCAGAGCGATTCTTTGCTTTTGAAAAGGATTTTTATATATCTGTTAACGAAGGCATTTTTGAGATTACCTAAGAACGGAAAAATTGAGATTGAAAGTCGAGTTGTGAAGGGAAATGCAATGATACGTCTATGTGACAATGGCTATTTTCTTGATAAAGATATAAGCGATGCCCTCTTTAACGATAAAGAAAATAATTTTATGAGCGAAGAGTCTTTCGTATGCCTTGTCAGAGAGCTTAAGGGGAAAGTTGATTTTGCTCATGCATCTAAGGAAAAACATGAGACTATCTTATGGTTTCCTCTTAAATGGGAAGAGGATGAATTTTCGAGAGCGTGATTAATTACAGCTTAAAATTTTTAGGATTTTATAATGCCCTCAAAAAGCCACTCTACAAAATCCATATCTATGCTTTTCTCCTTCTTTTTGTTGGAAAAAGAATAGATGCCTCTAATAAGATTAAGGGCCTGTCCAACGGATATCTTATACCCCTTCTCTTTTGTTATGCGGATCACAACTTCTGAAGCTCTTTCAAAAAGCTCAAAATCATCTAAAGGGGCAGTGAGCCCTGTTTCATTTTCTAAAATAAGAGGGGAAAATGCAGAGTCTTCCGTTTGCAGAAGATCGTCAACCGAACAGTCAAGAACATTTGCAATTGTTTTGAGCGTTTGAGCGTTTGGTTGTTTAACGACTCCTCTAATAATGTTTCGGACTGCATTCATTTTTAAATCTGCAAGTCGCTCCACTTCTCGGATAGAGAGCTTTTTTTCCTTTAATCGCTTTTGAAGCTGATCTGCAATTGAAAGAGTCATACACAACCACCATAAGTCCGTAAAAAATAGGGAAAATTCCCCAAAATACAACGGATCGAAAAAACATATTGATATACATATCTGTATACGTTATAGCTAGATCTAGTCAATTTATACATTTCCTATAATGAGGCAAAATTGAAAATATTTATACTGTACTTAAAATATGAATTTTGGGCAAATGAACTTTGAAGAGCGGTACGTTTTGGATTGGAATAAACTAAAAATATTTTATTACGTCGCTAAGCACAAAAACATATCAAGTGCGGCAAGGGAAATTAATATAAGCCAGTCCTCGTTAAGTCGGCATGTTATTCATTTGGAACAACGTTTAAAACTTCAATTGTTTGAACGCAAAAGCACAGGGCTTTTGCTCACAAAACAAGGAGAGGTTCTCTATCAAACAGTTAAAAAAATAATGGAGGAGCTTGACGCAGCTCAACACTTTTTAAGAGAAGCATCTTCTGAAATACAAGGCACTCTTAAGGTAGAAACGACAAATTCCTTGGTGAACTCTTGGCTCGTTTATTATTTAGGAGAATTTAATACGCGCTTTCCTGAGATAAATCTTAGAATTATTGGAGATGATCACTTATCTGATCCTGACAAAAATCCAATAGAAGTGAGCTTACGCCCCTATGTCCATACTCATAATGAGGATCTCATTCAAGATTACCTTATGAAATGGCATCTAAAATTATATGCGCACCCCTCCTATCTTGCAAACTTTGGAGTTCCTCAAGACATTTCAGAGTTAGAAAACCATCGACTGTTATCATTTGGTGGGGGACAAGATGTTGCAAAACCCTATGACGAGGTCAATTGGTTGTTAAGGCTATCTGAAAAGTCCCTAGAACCCTATATGTGTATTAATTCTTCCTATGGTTTGTTTTCAGCAGCTGAAGCAGGACTAGGGATTGTTTCACTTTCTCAAGAATCTCCACTCCTACGCGCATCAAAACTCATTCCTATTTTGCCTCATATCACAGGCCCTCAAATAGAAATTTACTATATTTATCCTAAGGCACTCAGTCATTTTAAACGCATTAACGTTTTTAGGGAATTTCTTAAAGAAATTATTATAAGAGACCACAAGCCCTCTCAATAATATTTCTTTGCTATTTGTCATGACGAAACTATGATTGCATCAAAATATAGTAAGAGGGAGGATGATGATGAAGAAAAAAATTGCTATAGGGGCAGCTATGGTTGGGCATGCTCTAGAACACTATGATGTAACCCTTTATGGCTTCTTTGCAGCCATGCTAGCGCCTTTATTTTTTCCGAGTGACAATACTGTTGTCAGCCTCATTGCAAGCTGGGGAGCTTTTGCTCTAGGGTTTCTTATGCGTCCTTTAGGAGGCCTTGTTTTTGGCCACTTTGGTGACCTTTATGGGCGAAGAAAATCCCTTCTGACTT
>DATKTE010000066.1:0-2327 GCA_035531295.1 Alphaproteobacteria bacterium | reverse complement strand
TATATTTCCCATGAAAGCTACATTGATATTAAAGATGAAAACTAGTAGCACTGAAATTGAAATTGCGAGTGCAATGAGTGTGTATACACTATATTTACTTTTTTTGTCTTTTTTATTAACCGGTTCAATTTCAATCCCCATCATTACTCGCTTCCTGTCAACTTAGATTTGCTCCGCTTTATCCTACTACTGCGAACGAATACAATAAATTTTTTTCGTCCGCGCCAAGGATGGCGCGTCCTTTGCACGATATGTCGTAGAACGTTTTGAGGGTTTGCGACGTCGGGTTACTACATTCATATTCTCTCCGATGTTGCAAACCCTCTGTTAGGCGTCGGGCCATGCCCCGCGATTCAGAGACGACCATGGACGGGAGTCCCTTAAACGTCCCTTCGAACTGTATTGATGCATTAAATAGGCATGATGTGCAACAACACAGTCTTCTATAAAAGCCTTTTATCCTTTTTTCTTTGCTACTACTGTATTAGACGCATGTAAATGTTTAGCTACACCCGGATGTTCATCCTCAAAGACATGTGCACTTGAACTAATAATTTGCCAATCTTGATACATTGATTCAAGTTCTCCTTCCTCAGCTAAGCCTTTTACAAATGGAGCAATATCATAAGAAGCAGGAACTTTATTTGTGAATATATGAAAAATATTTAAACCGCCAATATTTGTAAAAGCCTTGGCGTCAATTATAAAGTTCTTCCACTTCTCTTTTTGTACAAAATGTAAAGTCCCATGCGACATTATTAAATCATAGCTTTTATTAAAATTATACTCAATCAAATCTTGAACCCACGCATTAACTTTTACCTTCTTTTCTGATGCAATTCTTAACAACTTTTCTATACCAGCCTGTGACAAACAAATGCGTCAACGTTTTTAAAACCATTTTCGGATAAGAATAGAGGGTTCTTTCCTTCTCCACATCCAACATCTAATATTGACCAATTTTTATCAAAGCTTTCCCACATAGCTTCAATTGTTCTATTCGGTTTAGTACCAAATGTTGATACAGTATCATCACTGTATGCTTTTTCCCAGAAAGGCTTATCCATTTTATAATCCTCCAATTTTATAGCTATGACTCAATTTTGTAACAAATGTGCATTAATTTAAACTTTAACAACGACCCCTTCTAAATCCAGGCAAGGATGCCCGGCCTCCCGCATGGTCTGTCGCCTAACGTCCCGAGGGTTTGCGACGCGTCCCAACCGCTTTCATCTTTGCAAAGTGTTGCAAACCCTCTGTTATGCGGCGCACGGGTAAGGATTAATTGCAGAATCTTCAACCTAAAATTTTATAATCGTAGGTTTCGTGAAATAAAAACTCATTTTTGCTTTCAAGTCACAAACTTATTAATGCACTCTGATCAAACTCGTCACATTGCACTATGATACACGTCATACCTGTTAAGCTTCTTGATTCATGCCATTCTCCGCTGTCAAAGAAAACACCTTCACCCATCTTTACAAGCAAACTGGGTTCACTCTCTCCACGAACCCATCCTTCACCCTCAACAACAAGAAACAATTGAGGTGTTGGAGCCTCATGTAATCCGACTATCCCTTCAGGTTCTATGTGCATGCAACCAATACTGGATGGTGAACAGATTTGTGCTATTTGCGAATAGATAATCGAGCTAGATTGATATCGTTCCATCGGTCGGCCAACATCTTTGCCAAACCTGAAAAGTTTCATAATTTTTCCGCCCCTATCAATACCAACTCAAATCGGTGAAAATCTTCTACTCACCCCAGACTCTTACCTGTACCTGTTATCGCGTATAAGACCGAGTGTGTCGCATAACGTCCCGAGGGTTTGCGACGTCGGGTTACTACATTCATATTTTCTCCGATGTTGCAAACCCTCTGTTATCTGAAGTCACCGCCCCCCAAAGCCCATCCCCTCTTTGACTTTTCGACAGTTTTCTACTGATGTTAATTTTTCTAGTAAGAGAAACGCAACTTCTAGTGCCGTAGCAGGACTAGACGAAGTAATAACATTACCATCCATTACCACATGCTTATCTTGAACATCAACACCAAACGCAGCTAATTGCCTTTGCCTTTTTCCTATACCGCCGTTTAAATGATATGTGGTTGCTTTTCTTCCTAACAAGATTCCGCTTTTTCCTATAGGCAGTGCCCCAACACATACGGATGCAAAGAGCTTTTCTTTATCGTTAAAGTCCTGAATCAATCTCTGAAAACTCTCGTGATAAGCATCTTCATAAAAACCAGCTTCTTCGAAACCTCCAGGAATTGCCAAAGCATCATAATCCTCGACATTAACATGTTCAACCATAATCTCTGGAA
>DATKTE010000065.1:0-6974 GCA_035531295.1 Alphaproteobacteria bacterium | reverse complement strand
GTGCCGTGAAGCGCGTTATGAATTTGCTGATTTACCTCAGCTTTTCCTTCCAAGAGCATGAGGTCATTAAAGTCAGTAGGGTTGGTGCTGAGGTCTTTAAATTTTGGAAATACGACCGAGCATCCATATTTTCGAGAAGCTTGCTCTGCTTTTTCTCGACCTGCATTACGTTCTTTCCAACAATCATCATCACCGGCAATCAAGGTGGGGCTTTTGGGGTAAACCCTTTTCAACTCCTCAATGACCGGCTCTAAGCTTCCAGCATCAAAAGCAACAACCACCGCTTGCTGAGTTGCCATATGGATGCTCGCACCTGTCGCATAGCCTTCCACAACGATAATTGGCTTGCCGTCTTCAAGAACGCCTATTGAATGAAAACAGCCCTTTTTACGGCCGCCTGTCAGAAAACGTTTGGTGTCATCTGGTTTAATCCATTGCAGACTCCAGAGCTTGCCCCTTACATCTTTAAGGGGAACAACGAGAATGTCGTTACTAAACCGAATGTCGAAAGCTCCAACCTTCTTCTTGAGAAGATAGGGAGAGGTCCCTGTCTCAGAAAGAGTGTTCCATTTTTCCAGAGCAAAGGCAGCCGTTTCCTCATACTTTCTGAGTCTTTCCTCCTCTGCATCTTGTTTGGCTTTCTCGATTTGCTCAACAAGATGTTCTTTATCTTGAGACGGTAGACTCTCAGCTTTCAAACTCCACTTTCCATGAATGTCTTTACCCCAGTCCCCAAAAGCGCCCGCCAGACCATAAAAGACATACCAACCATCCTTATGACCTTTATTTCCTGTAGAAATGCGGTGAATGGCCCCATCCTCTATGATGTTCTCTTTAAAGTTCAAGCCTGTACGACGCATGGCTTGCATGAAGTCTTGAACATAGTTTCCTGACAGAATGGAATTGAAAGATGGATTCGTCCCAGAGGGCCCCTGAGGGGCCCTTGGTTCTTGATGCAAAATTTCATCCATTCTATTTTTTTCCTTCTCCATCATACTTTAGATTATTGTTCGCAGCATTGGGTTTGTTCACCGTGTGCATTTCAATAAACTCTAAAAGGTCGCCATAACGGTACTTGGCAAGCCTCCCCACCTTGACAACAGGCAGGTTGTATCGCTTCGTTGATTTCCAAAGTCCAAGGGTGATGGGACTCACGCCTAAGAACTCTGCTGCTTCTTGTCGAGTTAACAGGCGGTTTTTGCTTGGTTCTTCCATAATTTTTTTCTCCTTTTTTTATGGAATGGGATGAGATTTCTATTCCCCTTTCTCATAGACTCACCGAAAGTTCGACATGAACCTGAGTAAGAGGGAGAGAAATCGTCATCATGAGAATAATTATAGATATAAAAATACAGAATAAAAGTTGCGCATTTAAATTTCTAAAGTAAGTTTTATAAACCGCAGAAACGTCGAATGTAACATTTTGCACCTTCGACGTTTGATACCTAACTGCCGCAAATAAATTGCGGCGGTTCCGTTGATGAGGAGTTATTTTGCAGATCCATTAGTGAAGTAAATCTTGAGTTTTTATTTTTTGAAGCTCCTCCTCAGAGAATTCGATGGGATCATCAAGTTCATAACTGTGAACCCAGCTAGGAAGGGGACAAATATCTTCTTCTGAAAGAAAAATGTTGCCTTTTACATTGTATCTTTCTAAAGAAAGCAGTTTTTTTCTAAACCAATGGGCACTCTTTAAGATTGCTTCAATATCCTCTGGCGGAGGATAAAGACTACTAAGCGCCCATTCCCAATTTGGCAATGCTGTTTTCCATGCTTCTAGGGCAACTATAAAATGACAAACGAATTTATATTTGTTAAAATTGCTCGCATATTCCTTCTCTCCACCACAAATATGTTCATCCTTTTGAAATCCAGAATTTTTTTTGTTTAAAGGTGTTTCTCCTAAAATTACTTTCATTGCTTTATTTTGACTGACTTTTGGTGCCTCACCACTAGAATTAGCTGTCTCTCCTAAAGACAAATATGTCCATACAAGTTGATCAATCATCTTAAAATGACTCTCCTTCTCTCGATTTTTTAATTCTTTATCAACGAGCCAGACAGGATATGCTTCCGCATACCGTTCTCTAAACAAATGATCCTCAGGAATACACCAAAGAGCTTTCATTGCCCAAAGGCGATCGGGGTCTACAAATTTGAGAAATTCATTATAAAGACCTGTATTTAATGCTAAAACAATCTTCTCTCTCCATTCAGAACATTTACAGGAATCTTGGCAAGAGCAATTTGACGGAAAGAGCACCAATGCCTTGATTTGATGATATATATCATAAAGAACAAGGTCGTGATGCTGAACTAGAAACTCTGAAGAGAAACCTTTATGTTGTTTCCATATCATTATGAGAGTCACCTTTCTTCATCATTTGTAACATAGCCTGCGTGGCTTTCTCAACCGAATCCCTGACGGGGTCAATATTTAAACGCGCATAGACCGCTGTTGATTGAGAGGACTTATGACCGAGGCTGCGACCGATCATAAAACTGTTGGCTCCAGTGGCCGCTTGCCAACTTCCTAAGGTCCGTCTCAAGTCATGGAGTCGCAAATTTTTAATGCCAGCTCTGTCGAGAATTCTTTTCCACCCGGCCTTTGGCTCCATAAGATGGCCAGTTTTCCCCGATCCTTCAAAGACCCATTCACGATTACCGTACCTCTCAAGGCGAGTCTTTAAAATATCAATGACTGTTTCTATAAGGTGCACTCTTAAGTGTTCCCCATTTTTTGTTTCTGGCACGAGCCATTCGCGTCTTTCAAATTGAATCTCTTCCCAGCGCATAGCCAATACATTCGATCTTCTGACCCCTGTGAAGAGCGAGACATAAATATAATCGCGAATCGTATCGTTCTCCTCTTTATCTAAACTTTCAAAAAAGCGGGGCAATTCATCAGGATGGAGAAACCGATCTCGTGACTTTTCTTTAAACTTCTTGACTCCCTGAGCCGGGTTAATGCCCTCCCATCCCCACTCAATGGCTTTGTTGTAGATAATATGGATTCTCGCTAACAAACGATTGGCTTGGTATAAACCATTTTCTTGGTGGATCTTTTCATGGAGTGATTGAATTTCCTGCTTCGTAATGGCTGAGAGCTTCCGTTGAAACCAATGACCTAAAAACCTTGGAATATCTCGCTCATCATATTTCCATGTTTTCTTATGGCGTTTGCTATATTTTTCCATGAAGAGGACGAACAACTCTCCAAGACTTGTCTCACCACGGAGTTTTTTCTTTTCATCATTAGGATTCTTACCCTTTAGCATCTCTGTAATGATCTTCTGCGCCTCATTTCGCGCTTGTTCGATGGTCATATCAGGATATTTCCCTAAAGTGACACGAACCGGCTTGTCATTGAATTTCCGGTAGACCTTGAAGGACTTGGTTCCTTGATCCGTCATCATAAGCTCAAGTCCCCTTACCCTCGTATCATAGACGTAAAGACGCTTGCCTTTTTCAGGCCAAGAAAGAGCATCAAGGCTCTTTTTCGTAAAATTAAAGCTTTTATCTTGTTGTTTCATGGCTTTTTTACTCCTTTTGGTCAAACGATCCACTGATTATACTCAGTTGGTCGACGCGCCCCCTTCTGGTATCCCCGGGTATACGCCGGGTATACTCAAGAGCGCTATTTTGATATAAAATAGCATAGCCTTATAAAGATGCAAGCCTCAAAAAGTCCAGCATTTATATAGCTTCTTACAATTTCAGATAGAGACGTAAAGTTTAAACTCTGTGATTCGTAATCAGTAGGTCGGGTGTTCGATTCACCTCTTCGGCACCAGTGTTTCGGGTCTTTCCCACTTAAGGGGTCACGATTTATTTGCACAGGACCCTAACACGAGTTCTATAATTTTCAAAGTAACGAAAGCCATAAGCCCTTCTTTGAATCAGTTTCATTTTTCTATGAAAGCCTTCAGTTATGCCGTTTGACTTCGTAAATCCCCACATTCTCGCAATCTCTTCTTTCCATTGATAAAAGGTTTTTGCAAGTTTTTGCAAAGATCTAAATGGGCGGGCTTAAAAATTCACTATAAAACTTTTAAACAAAGAGTGCTGAAATGGTCATTAAAAGATTGAAACCATGCCCATGTATCACACAGCTAACAATAGGGGTATTACCAGCCATTCTAAATATTTTCAACAGATGCGATATCAGAAACACTCCACCAACTCCTCACCCATTCTTACTCTTCCGAATAGAGCCATTATTTTTGAAGGATATCTTGAATCCATTGAGTATCAACCAGCTGGTAAACATTTGTTTGGAATAGGATGGAGGGATTTAATGCTTCCTCACATTCGATTTCGTAAGGATCCCCCTGTTCATCTAACGGTAGATCCTCTGAAGCAGTAAGCAATGCGACTTTACCGTGAATGAGAAGACATCCTCCGCTATCTCCGCTAAGGGTATAAAATTCACTTATCTGTTGTTCGCCCTCTTTAGATAGTTGACTCCCCTTCTCGCATTTTTTTAAACCACTTGTATAAAATATTCTGCGGGGTTGATAACTAATTTCTTCTCCCCCGAATCGAGAACTATAGGATTCAGAATCTTTAAAAATATTTGCAGCTACTTTACGCTTTTCATAATTATCTAAAGCCTCATCTCCCACTGACTTTGGTCCCCAAGCTATAAAATCACCTTCAGAAACGGACTCGCAATCCTCTTCTTCAATGGAGGAAAAGTCATAGCTAAGCTTTACTTCTTCCTCATCATCAACTGGGTCGCTAAGGATGACTAATACTTGGTCAACAAAATCATCTTCTTTTTTAAAATTTGGGTGAAAAATGAGACTTTTAATTTCTGGCCTAAAAGTTGTGGAAGTAAAATATAGTTGAAGACCTTCTTGAAGTAGAGTTAAGCCTTTTTTCTCATCAGATGAATCTCCTACGAATGCATGCGCAGGAAAAATAAGAAGTCTCTTTTGTAAATCAGGTCTTTGTGGCGGAGGTGTAATCAAAAATCCTGTTGAACTGGCTAGAACAACTTCTTTTTGATCAGAGATGGTTTCCTGATCAATTTTCTCAAATAAAATTGATGCTCTACAAATTCCATTTTTGCTTTCATCGACTGAGACTTCGCCATCTAAGACTCCAATGGCGTTTACAGGGTGAGAAAATAATAAAACTAAGGCACATTTGAAGAAAATACTTACAGAAAAAATAGAACAGAAATCCTTAAAAATCGTCATATCATGATCTCCTAAATTAATAATCCAAAATATATTGCAAATAAATAAAAAATTCAATATATCAAAAAATTCCCCTAGAAGCACTCAGAAACAATTATCCATCATTTAGGTCAAGCTGAAGTTATGTTGCATGAGGGAAAGTCTATGGCAGAAGTGTGCGATCTTTAGGCATTTCCGATTCCACTTATTATAAATGGCGTAGAGAATATGGAGGGATGGAAGGTCCATCACAAGCGAGTTGTTCGTATTTGGCAAGATTTAACAAAATATAAATTATTTAGAGCGGAAAGGGTCACTTCTTACGCTTATCTCCCGCCATTTTTAAAGTCGTTGTAGCTATAAAGCAAAGCGAGAGCCAAGCAATACCAATTGCAATTGCTGCTAGTGTATCACTGAGATAATGATACCCTAAATAGATACGACTCAATGCAACCAAGATTACAAGAAAAATAAAGAAAAGAACCATAAAAACCTGCCAGCGCCATCTCTGTATGAGGTGTAATGCAAATAATGCTATGACTCCATAAAGGATGGTTGCATTAATGGTATGCCCACTTGGAAAACTATAATCCAGAGAAGATACGTAAAATAGGTGCAGAGAGGGCCTGGGACGATGAAAGGCTATCTTCATCATATGAACTAAAAGCATTCCTCCAGGTATGGAAAGGCTAAGAAAGACCAACTTATACCAGAGTTTTTTCCACGTTAAGATTAGCACCAAAACCAGGTACAAAATAATCATTGTCGTGAAAGAAGCTAAATCAGATATGAATACCATAGACCTAGTAAGAAGAGGAGAAGTTCTGATAAAAAACCATTTGTTAATATCGGCATCAACAAAAGTTAAGGGATCTCTGGACACAATATCCTCAGCAATAATGCCAAATATCCAACTAGAAGTGATGAGCACGAGTCCTCCAAATATGAGAGGCAGCCCAAAAATCCATGAGGGAGGAAACTTAACATGAAAAAATTTGAAAAATCCTCCAAGGTAAAATTGCTTTGTCTGAAGTTCTTGATGTAATGCTGTAACTTTTTTCAAGTATTTTTTAATTTGATATTCATATCTTGCAAGCCATATCCAGAAACCAAGAAAAGATACCAAGAGAAGTGATATCCCCAAAATGATCATACAAGTGAGTCCAAAACTCGCCGTAGCCGTTGCTCTACCTCCTTTGCGAGTGTGTTGATTTGAGGACGATCTACAAGGTCAAGCACAGCCTTTGGATCCATAAATTCTACATGAACATTGTCCTTATCATCCTGACGTACAACCACATTACAGGGCAGCAGCAGACCAATGGAGGAATCAATCTCTAAGGCGCGTTGAGCAAGCTGTGGGCTACAAGCCCCTAAGATAAGATAGGGTGGCATTTCCTGATTCAACTTTCTTTTCAAG
Organism: Alphaproteobacteria bacterium; assembly: GCA_035531295.1. Lineage (GTDB taxonomy): Bacteria > Pseudomonadota > Alphaproteobacteria > UBA9655 > UBA9655 > UBA9655. The sequence goes on along the minus strand of DATKTE010000065.1, from coordinate 371 downwards.
GTTGCAGCTACATCTATTTCTGTGAGTACTCCAAATCCCTCTTTTTCAAGTTCCTTTTTCACTTTTTTAACTGCAGCGTCGAAAGGGAAAGAAACTGTTTTGCCAAAACCATACTTCTGCGTCATCTTTGTCATTCGTTTTCCTCTGGAAAAAATAGCGTTCAATTACATTTTTCAATATGAGAGATGATATAAAATTATAGTTAAAACTTACTTAATAATTTAGCAGCCTTAAGTTCCAAAACAGAGTAAAGAGGCGAAGCTTTTCCTATTCGTTGGTCGCACAAACCTCCAAATCCTTTTTCTTCATATCTTGTCCCTAGTATTACAGTCATATGGCAGAGATGGGAAAGATTGATGGAAATCGTGGAT
>DATKTE010000064.1:0-4756 GCA_035531295.1 Alphaproteobacteria bacterium | reverse complement strand
ACTTATAATTGTAAACCTTAATGGGAAAAAGGATCCTGAAGAAATTAAAAAATCTCATTATTTTGATAATATGAAAGAGGTTACAATTGGTATCCAAAATGAGCAACAGAAGAAAGCAGCTCATTCCTAAGAGGATCATCCTACTTTTCTAAGTTCAGAGACAGGCAATGCCGCGTCTTCTAGCATTAAAGTGACTTTTGTTTTACCCCCCCAGGTATCGAGCTTGGGGGATGCCAACAAATCAATGGGGCGACGAGAACGATCAATCAGGATGTTTCCAAGGGGGGTATCTTTCAGGCGAAAACCAATCCCTTCCACCACAGTGCCATCCCCTTGAGAAAAACGGCAGCGAATGTGCTGATCTTTGATGAGTTGATAGGAATCCACCATCACGCTTGAGAAAATAAATTTCGGATTTGGATTTCCCATTCCAAAGGGAGATAAGTTTTCAATTTCTTTTAAAAGCAGTGGTGTTAGTGAACGGAGGTCCAAATAGCCATCGCACTGCACCATTGGCCTTAGATCGACCTCATCTCCAAGGCGAGTCAATTCAGTGTTTAGGAATTCAGTGAGAAGGGGAAGCTGATCTTTTGTCAAAGAAAACCCAGCGGCCATGGCATGTCCGCCGCCGCCTAAAACATAGCCTAAGTGGTGAGCCCTATGAATCAATCTCCCAAAATCAAATCCAGGGATGGAACGTGCGGAAGCCTTACCGATTCCTTCCTCATTCCAAGCAATTACAGCGGTCGGTTTATGAAATTTTTCTTTTAAGCGTCCGGCCACAATGCCGATGACACCTTCGTGCCAGCCGGTTCGGTCAACGATAATAATGGGTGCTTCAGGGTTTGCCTGTAAAAAAGCTTGTTCCAACGCTTCCGCTTCAAGGATGCGACGCTCTTGATTATATTGATCCAATTTTCGAGCAATGTCGTACGCTTCTTCTGGATTTTCTGTTGAAAGAAGCCGCGCACCAAGAAATGATTCACCAACTCGTCCACCCGCATTAATACGGGGGCCCAGCACGAAACCCAAGTGGTAAGGTGTTGGTGTTTCATCAAGACCACCAATATCGGCAAGAGATTTAAGGCCTACATTTTTTCGCTTTGCCATAATCTTAAGGCCCTGGGATACAAAAGTCCGATTGAGCCCGGTTAAAGGCATAACATCACACACTGTCCCCAATGCCACCAAATCAAGAAGGCTCATAAGATCGGGCTCTTTGCCGTCTTTATAGAATCCAGCGTCCCTTAAAGCGCGGTTGAGGGCCACTACATATAAGAAAGAAATTCCCACAGCGGCGAGATGCCCAAGGGTCTGGGTGACCTCCTTTTGCTCATCGAGGCGGTTCGGATTCACGATGGCGTAAGCAGGTGGCAGCTTTGCTTCAGGAGCGTGATGATCCAAAATAATGACATCAAGTCCATTGGCTGATTCTAAAGCCTCAAAGGACGTTGTTCCACAATCTACGGTGATCATAACAGTGTAGCCTTGAGCGATAAACTTTTGGATGCCTGGACTATTGGGGCCATAGCCTTCCTTAATACGGTCGGGAATGTATAGGGCAACGGCCATGTTTAGGGCTTTAAAAAACCGACAGAGAAGGGCGCTAGAGGTGGCTCCATCCACATCATAATCTCCCCAGACAAGAATTTTCTCACGCGCCGTGATGGCTTGGATAAGCCGCGAGATAGCCTTATCCATATCCTTTAACATCAGGGGGTCCGGGAGATGCTGGCGTAAGGTGGGCTCGAGAAAAAGAGGTGCAGTGTCAAGGGTGTGGCCACGCATCGCGAGAAGCCGCGCGAGGGTCGGAGAGACCTCAAGCGTTTGCATGAATTTAAGGACATGAGCTTCCTCATAGGGTCTTAAAACCCAGCGTTTTTGGGAAAGGGATTGAGCGCAAATTTCTTTCATGGAAAAAGGTTAACTTGTTCCATTCAGGATTTCAAATGCCTATTGTAGGAGATCTGAATCTATATTTTTTCTCCTTTTATTTTTTCCTCTTTAACATTTCCACTAAGAAGCTCCAATTTCTTCATCTTTTTTTGGAAAGAACGCTTATCGTTAGTTACATCAATACAAATTTCAGCATGGGTCAATCCATCAAGAGTCTTTAGCTCAAGCAATGAAGGATCACATTTCACTAATTCTGCCAAAATGGGCATATTTTTTCCAGAAAAAATCCAATAAAAGTAAAAAAAACCAAATTGTGGATCAATTTCTCTAAGCTTATCTTTGTATTTTACAATAAATTCTTTCCGAACTTCAGAAGGCAAATTTGTGAGAGAGCGTATAAAAAAATCATTTTCTTCGTCCACATGCGTAAATAAGTCTGGAAATCTTTCAGTAAGCTTACGAGCTCTTTCTTCGGACAGTTGTTTTAATATGTATGGAAAAATATCTTTTCCTACAGCGTAAGCCAGTTTAGGAAAATCTTTGCCCATATAGTCTATAATCGCAAAAAAAGCTTCACTTTTCTCTTCGGCAAGTGCCCACACAAAAGGGTGGTAGGGAATGACTTTTGCCCCATCTTGTATGGTCTTTAAGGCAATAAATTCTTTCCGATCGGGATAGGCTTGCTCTAGATATCTTAAGGTCCGGTCGTAATTATTATCCTCAAAAACTGAGACAAGAGATGAGCATTGAGTTGTTCTTTCCCCATCTTCTAGTTGTTCATCATCTTTTGGACTTTCCTCTTCTGATTTATGTTCGACTTGTGAAGAACTATGGCTGTGTTTTAAGCTGTATTTGTCCATTTCTAAAGGATCAAGCATATTTAAAACTTCGGGGGAGTTATTAAAAATATTATAGAAACTTAAACAATCATTTTCATGTAGGGCTTGTCGAGCTTCCTCTACTCTTTTTTCGACTTCTGATATCTTTTCATTTATTTTTCTAAATATATCAGGATAATCATTTTCATATTTTAATAATTTTATAAGTTCACTTTTTACAACTATACTAGGAATATTTTTTGAAAGTCTTTCTATTTCGGATGTATCTTTGAGCAAAAAAGCGCAATAAAGTTTTGAATACCAGGGCTCATAAGAATAACTCTTCCCTTTTCGCCAAAAAGCATAAGGGCGTAATAAAGCTAAGACGGGGTTATGAATTTGCTCCTCAATAGACTGATGAGCATGATCAAAGAGTGTTTTGCCTTTTGGATCAGGGAAGTTTGCCAATAGGCTTAATTGACTGTAAAAATAGCTCTCAAAACCCCATAATAGTTGTGAAGAGTTAAGAGAAATAATCTCAAAAATCAATGGGATGCCGGTTTCTGGGTGTGGTCTTGTTAAGTCGATTTTATGTTCTGCGATAAAATCCAATACAAAAAAGTCATTCTGCCTATCTGGCGATCTTTGACTTCGATGAGCTGAAATCCACTCATCAACAAGCGTCTCAGGCACAATTCCGAAATTTGAAAGAGTCTTTAGATTTTCTTTCTGAACATAGGTTTCAAAAAAAGAATGTAGGATTTTGGATTGGATTGCTGCTGAATCAAAGGGCTCTTCCTTGGAAGTCTGAAAATCCCCTAATTTAATATTATATTTAGCCATTATATTCAATATCTTATTAAGATTTGTCTTGAAAAATAACTGGTTATATATTGAGAGCCATTCTTCGATGATAGCAACAGGGCTAATCCCAGCAGTGATAAGGACATCAAGGTCCTCTTCCTCAAAGTTGCTTCGAACAAATGAACGCAAGACTTTGGATGTAAATTCAGGAAAATGCTTCAAGAGTACAGCAGCTAGCTGCGAAGATTCCGTAAAAATGACTTGATGGCTCCAGACACGGACGAGCTGATCAGGGACTTCTTTCAGACTAAGATGACTGAGCAGATAGTCCAGACAATCTGGTGCATATTGAGTAATACAAATGCGAATGGCTTTATAAAATTCTGTTTGAGTCTTAAAATAGTCCCGTGGTGAAACTTTGAAAACTTCGTCGAGGAAATAGACCAACATATCACGATGATTTTTTCTTAATAAATTATAAATCATAGACTTCGGATCAAAGTCTTTATCTTCTATAATCTTTGGATAGTTTTTAAGAAACTCTTTAACGCCATCAAGGTGATTATTGGATGCGAGATGGAAAAGGCTTGCAAATGCAAACCGTTCTGGTGGGGTTTTCCCCGTTGTACTCACATAGGCAAAATCATAGAGACGTCTTAAGGCTGGTATTTCTGTATTGTTATCGGAATCTTTCTTCTCATCATTTTCTTCAGCCTTAGAGTATGGCTCCTTGGCTTTTTCGGGTTCATCTTCGCGCTTCGCATGGACTTTGATCGCTGGTTTGATATAACTACCAGGCATAATTTTAAGGTGTGAGACCAACCAATTTGCCAAGGTACCAATGGTTGCGGTTCTCATCTCACGGTCAAATTGTTTTTGTTCAGAGGGACTCAAAGGAAAACGGTTAAAAGCTTTCATTTGAACACCTTTATGAAAGATAAAGTTCGGATGAAGAGAAAGACGAGCTTCGGGGTGCAACCTTCGCTTTTCTTCTTTATTCACCTCAAAGGATTCTGGCTTTTCTTTATGAGTTTCATATTCTTTTTGAATTCCTCTCAATACATCAAGAACGGTATGAGGTGCGGTTTGATGTTGAGGTTTACTAATTGTGGAACCGAATTGATGAGAAGCGTAGGTATGCATTGGAAGAAGATGAGGAGGAACTGAAAGTCCAATCAACGTACTATTTTCGAAAGTTGAATGACGATGAGCTAGAAATTGTAAGAATGGTGAACGGA
>DATKTE010000063.1:0-2124 GCA_035531295.1 Alphaproteobacteria bacterium | reverse complement strand
TGTGCAACTGCTTATTTTTGTGCTATTTGTGTTTAGCCTGAATGATATCAATATGCCAGAAAGGCTTTTGCTTGCGGTTTATATCACAGCGTGTCTTCAGCATAACTTTAAGCTTCATCAGTTTCTAACCCCAAGAGCCATCAACGGAGGTGTTTTCCCATATGTGGGACCATCCGCTATGCATTATTTTCAGATGTTGTGGCAGGACGTTGAGACCTCGGCATTTATATATGTCGACATCACCAGAAAGGGCGTTTTTGCCGACCCAGAGGAATACGACGTAGTTAACCGTTTTTCCGGGAAAAGTTGGGGTCTTTTTCAATATATAAAAAACTATGGAGTTCGCTTAACCTGCGACATCCTTGCAATTTCTTCTATTTTGGTGTTCTTGGGTTAATTTCTTATAAAAAAGTAATATAGAGAAACTATTCCAAGGGAGTTTATTAAATGAAAAGACGTGCGTATAGAAGTGAAATAGCCAAAAAAGCCATGGAAGTCACGGCTGCCGGAGGGCTTGGATTTGGCCCTAGATATGTGTTCACCCCAGAGAGGCTGAGCCATATGAAGGCTGACCAAATTGGCGGCGGGGAATTTGACATTAAATACGATGCGTTTTATTTCGGTAAGATAGTTGTAGATAGAAATGATTTCAAACAATTGATGAATCATTATAAGACTCATGTCGATAGTGTTCCAAATCCTGAAACAGATATCCTTAAATACATAGCCCAAGGCGCTCTCTCACTCACCAACTCAGACACCGACGAATATAGAATTCTGTGGGAAAACTACATGTATATGTCTATGCCTCACAGGACTATTGATGAAATAAGAAAGAAGTCTTTTGAGAATGCCAATCTTGGTGTGGCTAGGTTTAAATTCAACATGAATAGCGAGATGGCTAAAGTTTTCAGAAATGAGTCCTATACCTCAAGACCGACCACATCCAGCAGCAGCGCTAAAAAGAAGACTGGGAAAAAGGCGGTCAAAAAGAAGGCAGTGAAAAAGAAGACGGTGAAAAAAAAGATTAAGAAGAGAATTAGTCAGAAGAGGAAGTAATTAGCTTATACGAGACGACTTGCTTAGGAGCGACAAGAAACCCTTGTCGCTCCTATTCTTTTATCTTGACATTGCTGCTGTTTTGGCTTATACTCTGCCTATGGAGCATATTCTGTGATAGTCCCAAAACCGCATATTTTATCTATCCACCCAACCATGCAGTGTGATTACCACTGTCATGGATGTTATTTAAAACGTGACGAGGTGGACGACAGAAAAGAAAGAAACATTCTCTTCTTTCAAGAATTAATAGGCGTTGCCAAGAGAATTGGCATGACGGAAGTAGCTATCCCGGCAAATTACACTGAAGAAAAAATAGATAAGAACTTTATTTTTTATAACTTCCTAAAGCTGGCAACGAAGCTAGCCGGGATGGAATTCACATGTACGGCTAATTACGATTTTGTAATGAGATACGTTGATAGTTGCTCCAACTTATTAGACGATGTCTCTCTCATGTCCGTCTCAATCAACGATTACTCGACGTCTACGCCAGACAAGAAGAGGGAAGCCCTACAAATGTTGCAGAAGATTAAGTCAAAAGTACCAACCGTTAATTGCAATGTCTTAGTGACCCCCAGCATGGTGAAGACATTGAGCTCAGGGCTCATGAAGGAGATTTTGGATAGAGTAGATACGGTTTATCTTCTAGTGGAGAAGCCTCTAATTGTTCCCATGGATACCGTTAAGGGTTGGTTGACTGGCCTCGAGCAATTCTTTGACATGATTGATGACAGAGTTATTTTAGATTCTTGTCTTAAGTCTGCTTTTGGGTTGACGGATGGAATTTGCTCCAAGCATCAGTTAATTTACGTTAACCCTTATGGTGACGTTAAGAAATGCTCCTATGACGGAGCTACAATATTCACACTTCAGACTCCAGACGACTTGGAAATTCTGTACAATGAAAAATACCCACAGCAACAGCTTTTTGATTGCCGAAGCACATGAACGTACATTTCTCAAAATCTGCTTTTCGTCAGTCCCGACGATGTAGATAATCGGAGTCTTTGCCCTCATTAGGTGCAGAAGTTCTTCACCGAGTTCTTTTTGGCTCTTCATTTC
>DATKTE010000062.1:0-3315 GCA_035531295.1 Alphaproteobacteria bacterium | reverse complement strand
TACGAGATTCTTCTCTGGCATTTTTGATTTCATCTTTAATGACTTGGCTTCCAATGAAGGTGCCTTCCGTGAACACAATGTCGACCAGTTGACCTGCTGCGATTTGAATCACAGGTTGAAGTTGTTCGGCTCGATCGATGTAGTATTGTGACAAACGATCAAGGGCAGTTGTTGCCCCTGAGGCCATGCCGGATGTAAACATATCGCCAATGCTGGGGGGTGATTGTTGTGCGCTCCCTTGGAGAAAAGGATTCATTTGAGCTTGGCGATTTTGCGGATTTGCAACATTACTGAGTCCTGCAAAAATCCCTCCCATGAGACTCCTGCTTAAGAATTGACCGTCCTTTGAAGCCACAACCCCTCGAATTCCAGCCTTACCGTCCGACCCTGCAATGTATCCTGCCACTTGGGTTTCAATGATCTCTCCCGATCCGCGCTCAATGCAGGTCAGTTTTTCAAGGCGAGCATAGACCCGTTCTGAAGAAAGATCTCCATAGGCACTTGCCATGCAATGGCAGTCTTTTAAATCACTTTGAAACCGTCTGGGGAGCGTTCCAAAATCAATAATTCTTAACAGCATGGGCCTGGGGTCAGATGAGGCTGTCATCGAAGAAGACGCATCCAAGCCTGACAGCAAAACCGTCTTTGCAAAGGCCCCTGCAGGAATGGTTGTTTCAACGGTTTTAGTCCTCACTAAGTGAGGGTTTTCCGTAAGTCCTAAAGATACCTTTTGAATAAGGTTGTTCGGTTGATCTCCTTGACCTTCCAGTGATTGGGATAGATATTCGCCCTGAACACCAAATGTATTCTTTTGGTTATCCAGTTGGCTTTCCAAATTCAGGATTTTGGTTTCAAGCTCCTGAATAACGGCATCTTTAGGAAAGGTAGAGGTTAAGGACTGATCATCCTCTTCGGTATTTGCAGGAAAAGATTGTTCTTGTTTAACGCCCTCTTGAAAGAGGGTTTGAAGAGCTTTTATCTCGTCAGAAAGAATTTTAAGTTCATCCTCAATCTTGTGACGAAAGACTTCATTAAGATCCACTTTGCTTGGTAATGTTTCTATCGATGTCTGTGTGACCTTGATCTCTTCTGTTTGCTGAGGAAGAGGGGCTTTTTCAAACAAAAAATGCACAATCCCATAGGAAAGGGCTAAAATACCTAAAAGCCCACACCCTAACCAAAAGAACTGCAGTCTTTTAATATCTTGAGAAGATTCTGGTTTGAAAAACCCTATAATTCGTTCTTTAGTTTGCTCGTGCCGCAACATAGACATCTGTTCTTTCTCCGGGTTTTAAGGTTTTCTGGGAAATCAAAAGGGCAATGAGGGCGTTGGGTTGAAGCGTTACTCCTTTGGCAAACTCTTCTGCAGATAACACCTGGGTTTCTTTTGTATTGTTTTGAACCCGATAGGTTAGGCCTCGTAGCTTCTCTCCTTGGATCTCTCTAATTAAGTGGTAAGGTTCATGAAGAGCTGCCAAACTTATGGGCATTTCTTTGTATCCCAAGGGAATACGTCCTTCCTGACAGGCACGAATCAGCTCCTCAACTTCTTCTCGAAAAAGGGGGGTTCGTTTTTCTTTTTCAAGCTCTTGTTTGATCTCCGTATCAACTTCGAGAATAAGGGCTTCAGGAGCCATATTTTTTGGCATCAGACGCAGATCTTGGGTATGCCCTGCTTCGGTTGTGAGAGTGAGGTTAATAGGTTTTAAGCTTGCCCCAGAGAAATCGGGGGTCCCAAAACCAACGGGGCGAATAAATACCTGTCCTTGGTCTTCATCTGTTTCGAGCACATATTCTCCTGCAATGCCGAAAACATGAAGGATGCGATCATCCTTTACCTTAATGCGAGTCAACCCTTGTTGAGAAATAGGTACTTCAATAACCTGCATCTCATTAAGAGTACGCACCAAGGCGGCGTGAGCTGCCGTTGCCATAAGAAAAGGAGTTAAACCGTACATTAAATGTTTAAGAATCATGTTGAGTTCCTCCTGTAACGCTTTCTAAAAGAAGCCCTGCGCCCCGTAAGCTAAACTGCAAAGAGACGGTCTCTTGGGATGAACGCACCTCTTTCCCCGCCATATAGCTGACGAGGGTTCCTTTCACATTGACTTGCAATTTCTGAGGGCTAGCCGTGACTTGAGATGGTTTAAAATGAGTAGAGAGCTGAAGTTTTGTGTAATGCTCCCCATCCTCCATAAGCTGCTTTTTTAAAGCCCCATAGGCTTCAGGCGTTGCGTACTTTAAAAGAGTTGCGTGATTATAGGAAAAGCTGGAAGGAGAAAGGTCCAAAAGAAGCTTTGCGAGATAAACGCCCATTTCTTCTAAATATTCCTTTGAGACCGCCCCTCCTTCTACCCACAAGGTTTTAGTAATGTGGGGGGGAACTAAAATGGTGCGCTCACTTTTAACCAAGAGAGCAGTGCTTAAGAGGACATTGCTCATGGCCATGACACCTGCAATCCCAATCCACGCATTTCTTTGTGAAATCAATTGGAGAATATTGTGATGAAGAAAACTGGCTTTCATCCAATCGTCTCCCGAATGTGAGACGGCACGGGCAACTTCATGACCTTTTTTGGCGTGGGAAGATGCCAATAGAGAGCATGAATCAAAGTGGATCCTGCATTTTGTTGCTTGATCGTACGGAGAAGGGAGAGAGTCCCAATCCCCATCACAAAGCCGGAGACAATCCAGCCCATAAAGAGTCCTCCAAAGAGAGGAATAACTAAGACCAAGGCCTCATCCTTATTGACGCCTAAAAATCGTAAGGGCTTATCCAAACGATTGAGGAGGAAGTTCTCATTTCGATCCATAAGCAACCTCCTCACACACAAATAGCGTAAGTGGTGTTAATCCACACTTTCGCAAATCCAAAACTAATGGTCGTGAGGATGGCAATCACAAAGGGAGCAGGCGTTGACTTCATAAAAGAAAAGGCCGCAGCTGCAAGGCAGCCTGAAATCAACGTAATGGGTACAAGACTGTTATCCAGGATAGCGACAAGGTCCGTGGTGCTTTGGTTAAATCCGGCATCATTCGTATTGGCAACAGCAAAGGCTTCAGTTGTAAAGAGGAGGAAGGCAAGGGCAAAAAAACAACATGCCTTTATATGCTCTGAGGATAGGATTTTTTCATGATTCATCTTTATTTCTCCTTTTTTGATGAATGAAGTGGTTTTTCTATTGAGAGAGAAACATCAGGATTTTTATCTTCCTGTTTAGGATCTGAAGAAGCTGTTTGATTCTCAGAATTTATGTTTAAAGGCAGAGAGATATTTTTATGGGAAGCTGGCGGACGGGAGAGTAAGTGCTCAAC
>DATKTE010000061.1:0-4459 GCA_035531295.1 Alphaproteobacteria bacterium | reverse complement strand
CTTACATAAACGGGGATGGTGAAGAAAGTTATCAGGCCTTGTTTTATGGTTGGCCGCCTGATGATTCATTTAAATGGATAACCGGTTCAGTTGTGACCCTGCTGGGGTTTGGTATGCCGGCGATTGCCCTTCTGGCAGATGATACACTTTATTTTGGATTCCGCTTAACACACAACTTTAAAACTTTCATCAGTAAATATTTCTTTCAAAAAAAGACACGAACGGATTCAGATGCTGAGAAGTGGCGGAGTGAGATTGTAGAAGAATTGAGGGCTCTCGAAAGGATCTTCTCGCGCCTTTCGGATAAGGATAGTTTTGATGCGGCTGTACAGTTTCTGGGACCTTTGCTTATGGCTGAGAAGGGTGAGGAGCGGCTCTCTTCTGCTATTAAAATCGTGGAAGTTCTGAACACTCTCAAAAAACTTCACGCCTATTTTGCTCGCCATTGCTCCGAAGACAAAGAACCTGTTCACAAACCTCTGCAATCCGTTTTTTCAACATGTGTCGATTGGGGACTTCCTCTTATAGCCACATGGGGGCGGTCTGTTATTTTTATCTATGTTATTTCTCATGTTCTCATAGAATTAGGCCTTGAAGAAGGTACTACGAATGAGGCTCTTTCTATTGTTGTTGGAGGTGTTATTGCCTCGGCTATTCAATTGAATTATGAGGCTCAAGCCGTTCACTATGTTCTTAATCAAGTCTGCAGGCTTCCCCATCACGTAAAGGGATTATTTTATCAATTATATGTATCGTGCTTGAAGAGACCTTATCTTTGGATTACTTCACTCCTTTTGGGGATGTCCATATATGACTATCCCACCGCCTCGTCATTGCGAGGCCGCTCAGAGGCCGCGGCAATCCAGGCTTTTGACATAATAAGTGAAACGGAAAGTACAGAATCCTCTTCCATCAAACAAAAACTAACTACAACAATCCTCGCCCTGCACAATTATTTTGCAGGACTTTGGATGACTGGCCCCTTCATAGTCGTTGGATTTTATGGTGCAACGAAGGGATGGGCGATGGGGAAGCAACTCGCTTGCTTGATTCCCTCCTTCCTTTCGGGATTTTTAGGTAATGCAATGACCTTCCAAGAATCTGAGGAGAATTTAATTGGTTTTGTCAAAAGCCTTGATTTGACAGCTAACGCTAATATTAGGGCTCAACAAAGGAAAAGAGTAGTTAATATAGTACGGGGATATCGGGAGATTTTTGAAAAGCTACGCCCAGAGATTTTAGCTAACTTAAAAGCTCTGTTAGATCAAGAAAACGCGGAAGATCAAAATGATCCACAAGTGAAACGTTTTACAGAAGATTTTAAGTCTCCTCTCTCTCGTTACAAACGCGAAATTATGTTCTCCCAAGTATCTCATTTAGAGGAAGTACCGAAAGAGAGCCCACTCAAAACGAAGCAATTTCTTTCTTATATTAATGAGTTCTTAGTACAGAATAAGATTACCTTCCTGCGAGCTCTTATCGGGGGAATTGGGGGTGTTCTGATCACGAGTATGTACGCTCCTATTAGCATAAATATTAATATTCCTTATGGAATTGCGGGAATTATTCCTAAAAATATTATACTTTATATTATGGAATTGATTGGAAACGATGCTTTTTATTATTATGACTATGAAAACTCTGGGTACAACATTTTCGTAAACTTTAACTTTTTCTTAATGTTTTATTGGGAGTTAGATGGGTTATCAAGGAATGGGAAAGTCCTTTCAGAGTTAAGGGTTCGTGCACCTTGTGATTTTGAAGAAAAACAAGAAAACATCAAAAAAATTCTTAATATATCTACAAGAATCCTCAGTTATGGGATTGCAAGTCTGCCTAGTTTATTCGCGGTCTATTTTTTGTTGAAGGGACAAACATTACATATTGTGGATATCGATGAGCAGGATAATAAAAACGCCGGGTATGACAAATTTGAAGAGGAAATAAGATCGACTTATGCCCAGTTCGGCTATTCAGCCCCCTTTCTTTTCCTCAACTCTCTCGTTTTTTATGGATCACGATTATGCGCCTATACCGAGAGAATTATCGACAAGCTCTTCTCTCGCCCCATAGATCGGTCTTTCCCGTCCCCAGCCGAACGCACAAGACTGCAATTCTGCAAAGAATTCAAAGACATGAAATGGGGGATTTCAAGACTCAAAGATGACGATGAGAAATTGCATACCATCCACCAACAAGTTTTTGGCCAGCCTTTTCTTGATCAGGCTGGAACGCAGGAAGAAAGAGATAAAGCCCAAGTCGCCGAAGCCTTGAAAACCTTGTGGGTGTTGCGGCAAACTCATGCTCAACATCGAGAAGAGATGCAAGACCCTGAGCCAGAAGCCGCTCGCAAAACCTTCTGCAATATCATTGGATGGGGGCTTCCCTTGTTTGCCACCTTTGGGCGGTCTTTTATTTTTTGGTATGTTTTTAACGATCTTCTCAAAATTATGGGACTGAGTGATGAAACAACACAGATTGTTCTTCCCTTCATCGCAGCCCTCATCGCCTCTCTCGTTCAAGGATCGACTGAAGTTGAAGGAACAAAAAAGGCCATGTATGACCTCACCTTCGGGAAGAAAGTTGGAGAAGATACCAGCCAAGGATGGGTCCGCAAAACCTTTAGACGGCTGGGTAAACTTCAGAATTATTTCATGGCAGCTTTAGACACGACTCCCTACATCGCTATTAGCATGATTGCAACATCCGATTGGCCGCAATGGTTACAGCTTGCGACACTTATCCCCGCAGGCCTTGCGGATTTTTTCAAGAATGTGCTGAAATTCAATCAATCCATTGGGGACGCAGCTCTCTTTGTCGACCGTGTGGCCGCTAAAATTTCCTATCCCACCGCCACCCAAAAACGCAATCAGCTCATTGGTCTCATGCGGCGGTATCGTAAAATGTTCAAAAAACTTCATCCCGATATTCTTATGAAACTCGATGAAATGCTAGCAAGCGTTGCTGCCGGGCCGCAAAACGAAAACCCAATGGAAGAAATTTTTCGAGATGGAAACGGATCTGGCCCCGAATTGAATGAGGAAGAATATCACCTGTACGATGAGGATGATCCTCAAGAAAAAGAGAAAGAAGCGCAAAAAGAGAAAGAAGAAGTAAAGAAAAAAGTGAAGACTTCTCAATATTCTTCAAGGTCCAATGCTTCTGAGGAGAAAACAAAAAGGAAGAAAACTCAAACCACCGGTCCGTCGAAGAGTCGTAAAAGATGGACTTCATATACCAAATGATCGCGGCATCTGAGTGACAGCCCCTTCAAAGAGAGGAATCGGTCAAGCCTGCAGCGTACCCGTAACACATGCAATTCTCAGATGCAGACTTAAACTCTTATTTAATCCTGAAGAACTCTTCTTTGTAGAGATTTCATGGGAAAGAGGTATTCATCTGCCAATAAATAAGATTTAAATAATTGACATGTGTGATTAGTTAATGTAATTCTGGAAACATAAAATTTTTTATGAAGAAAACTTTGTTGTTTTTATATGTTTTTTATTGCGAATTCTAAACGATAATCATATTAGTCTTAGTCTTGAGCGTATTCAGGAGAGATATTTAATGGAGTATATTTTATGTTTAAAGGTATAAACCTGCCCACTCAGGAGCTGAAAAAACAAAATCCTTGGAAAAAAGTCATTTCCTGTGCCGTGATCGCTTCTATGCTTATGATAGACGTCGCACGTGCGATGGAGGAAATGCCTGAAGGAACGAGGACTCCACCTATTCAACTCTCCAAGTCAAGATCCCGCTCCCCTTCTCCTGCACCCCGTTCTTCGGATGAGGGGGAAAAAGAAGCTCATTTAGAGACTCTGAAAAAGGAATTTGTAAGTACAGTTGATGATTCCCTTATGAATCTTTCGAGGCAATTACGACAGGATTATCCACAGGCTCTTCGAAATCAATCTAACTCCCCTGCTTCTCAACTTGCTGAAACTCAAGATTTATGTCTTCCCCTAAAATTAGCTCAAAGACCCGCAACGCCTCCCTCAGACGATGCAGATTTGAGCCCAGCCAGTCGTAGCCCACATTCATCTGAGAGTGGTTCTCCTGATTCAACGTCCTTAGGGTCATTAACAAATTCTCCTGCCAAGCAAAGTTCTGAAGAAGAGCACAGCTCGGGCCAATATTCCCCTTCAGAAAGCGGTGAAGAAGATGAAATTTTTTACGACGGAGAGGGTTCCGAAGGAGAAGATTATAAAGCATCTTCATCATGGAATGATGAGACGGGAGAACTTTGGGCGGTTCTTCCTCCAGGTAAAAAGTTTAGACTCCAAGACATGCGTTTAGGGGGTAATGAAAAAGGAGCTGATGAAAGAACGCCGCTTTTTAGAGGTGTCGGGTCTATTCAAGACGCAGAAGGCGCCTCTGACAAAGGTGACGGCATTAATGAAGAAGGAGATGTCGGGCAAGGTTATGTAAAGCTTTTCCCCGATTGGACAAATGAAAA
>DATKTE010000060.1:0-24921 GCA_035531295.1 Alphaproteobacteria bacterium | reverse complement strand
TCTAAAGAGCTTGAGGTTGAGATGCAAGGATAAATAAGTATCCGTTGAATTACCGTTCTACCCAGAAGCCATTTGATTTGGTGTATTTTTTCTCTACGGCGGTCCAGGCTACTTTATGAGCGACTTCTTCCCGAGATTCTTGACCCTTTCTCTCCTGAGGGTTTTTATACTCTTCCCAGGCATGATTAAATGCTGCAGCATAAATTTCCTGCGCATGTATAGGTAGAACATGTCTTACAGAATCGGGGAGGTCAGATATCGTTTTGTAAGGCATGTCTAATTCCCTTCGAAGCTAAATTCATTTTTTTCTTCTAAATAAACTGATGATTAGCGCAATTACGAACAGGATAAGGAATACATAAAAGAGGATCTTAGCGATCCATGCCGTTGCAGCCATAAGGCCAGTAAATCCAAATATACCGGCAATGATAGCAATGACTAGGAATAAAAATACCCACCCAAGCATGCCTGTGCTCCCCTCGAAACTTCCAGAAATTGATGATTCCATGCTGCGGAGAATTTGGAGGATCAGTGAGATAACGAACAATATAAGGAAGATAACAAAAAGAACGATAGCAATTTGAGCAGAAGCAGCCATAAGTACGGTAAATCCAAGTATGCCAGAAATGATAGCAAGGATTAAAAATAAAAAGACGAACCCGAGCATAACTATGTTCCTATAAAGTGATAAGTATCATTTATATTATGAAGAATTAAAATTAATATTTGGTAAAGATGTAACAAATGTTTGTTTATAATTAAGTCTGGTCATGATCCTAAACCTGGCTTGCTCAAATGCTTTTTTTAGTGCCTCGAATGCCCATATCAGCGTCGTGAGAAAAGAGCATCCAATTTTCTGTCACAAGTTTCACTTATAATTAAATAAGTTAGAGAGTTTTCTTTATTTTTTTGCTTCGCAGATCTTTAGCAGTTTCTTGACTTACTTCTGCAGGGCATATATTTGGACAACAGTTTTTTTGAGTATATTGTGTATATGGCGTTTTACACTCATAACAATCAGCAGAGATGTTTTTTGGTATATCTTTCGCATTTCCACATCGTAGCCATACGTAAAGTTCATAAGCTTCTTCACAGCTTAGAGGAGGATCAGATTTAGGAATCCAGCGACTCCAATTTCCATCTGGTTCATAAAAGAGACGATACAATATCGAAGGGTTGCGCAAATTTGGTGGGCTGTTCTGCCACCCACACGTGTCGACACATTCAAATTTGGAGATACAGTTTCCCCCTGCTTGCGCTGGCACATTTGCTAGTAGAAAAAGAATAAGGGTTAGGGTTAATCGCATTATTATAGCCTCCCAAGTCAATAAGAAGAAAGTTTAGTTCAAATTTACATTATGAAATCTTAAAAAAAAATTAAACTTTTCAAGAGTATTATGTATCACGAATTTCCGTTCTTAAGGGGCAAGGAATGAAACAAAAATTCAAAACTGATTCTGCCCTAACTCCCTTTCGCTATCCTATATTCAGAATGCTTTGGATTGCATCCGTTGTTTCGAGCATAGGGACATGGATGCATGAGGTGGGGGCAGCTTGGCTCATGACGTCTTTGACCAGCGATCCCTTGTTAGTCGCTTTGATTCAGGGGATGAGCTCTTTTTCTATCTTTTTATTGGCCCTACCCGCAGGGGCATTCGCTGACATTATTAACAAACGGCTTTATCTTATTTTCTTACAAAGCTATATGATGATTATCGCTGGGATTCTTGCGGTGGTGACTTTTTTAGGGGCAATGACACCCAACTTTTTATTATTCCTGACGTTTTGTCTTGGAGCAGGGAATGCTTTGAGTGCACCCACATGGTTGGCTCTCATGTCAGAGCTTGTTCCCCCTAAACACATGACTTCTGCAGTTACCCTTATTGGCGTAAATATTAATCTTTCACGTGCGATTGGTCCTGCTTTGGGCGGCCTTATTATCGCCGCAGCTGGCCCTGCAGCCGTCTTTGCCATCAATGCTCTCTCATTTTTTGGAATTATTATTTCTCTCTTCGGTTGGCAGCGTGCAACAAATGATAGTTCTTTGCCAGCTGAACGACTCATCGGTGCTATGAAAGCGAGCCTTCGTTATGTGAAAGGCTCTCCTGCTCTTCAAACCCTCTTGCTTAAGTCATGTGCTTTTTTTGTATTTGCAAGTGGCGTTTGGGCATTGCTCCCTTTAGTCGCTCGAACTCAACTGCAAATAGGTCCTTTGGGTTATGGAGTTTTATTCGCGTGTCTTGGCCTGGGTGCTGTTATTGGAGCTTTTTTTCTCCCAAGATTCCGGAAAAATTTAAATTGCGATCAATTGATTTTCATGGGGGCCATTGGGTTTTCCATAACGGCTTTTATCATTGCTCTCACGAAAGATTTTTATTTTGCATGTGGGGCGATGGTTCTGGGGGGTGTGTCTTGGATAGCTGTGTTAGCAACATTGACAACTCTTATCCAACAGGTTGTTCCTTCTTGGGTCCGAGCACGTGCCATATCCGTGTTTTTAGCTATCTTTTTTGGAGGAATGGCACTGGGAAGCGTTGTATGGGGTGGGATAGCTTCTCACTTAACGATTTCAATTTCACTCCTCATCTCATCGATCGGCTTAATTATTGCAAATTTTCTAACCTATGCTTTCACTTCTGGACAGAAATTAATTTTTGATCAGACACCTTCAGGCCGCTCTCCAGCTCCTGTTGTTGAAGATGCTCCTCGATACGATGAAGGTCCTGTTATGGTCACTGTCGAATATTTCGTAAATCGTGATCAAATCGATGATTTTTCATGTGTAATGAAAAGCTTAAGACGCATTCGTTTGCGTGACGGAGCTTTTTTTTGGAATCTATTCCAAGATATTGAAGATCGAAAAAAATTTATTGAATGTTTCATGATTGAATCTTGGCTGGAACATTTGAGGCAGCACGAGAGAATATCCATTTCAGATCATCAGATTATAGGACAAGCTGGCTCATTTCATGAAGGCAAGGATCCCCCCCGCGTATCTCACTTTATTGCACGTGATTTACCAAAAAGACGTAGGAAAAAGTATTAAGAAGCCTTTAAATAAAGATCTAAAAACTTTAAAGCTGCCTTTAAGGAAAGTCTCGTTTCAGCATTGTGCAAAATAATAATGCCGACCTTATGTTCTGGCAAAAATGCAACCATATTATGAAAACCACCTACCCAACCCCCGTGAAATAGAACACGTTGGCCTGCATAATCCATCCAACGCCAGCCCAAAGCATATCCTGTTTTTCCAACGTGCTTTGTCTCTTCTTTAAGCCATCCAGGGGGATGATCTTCCTCAATTTGAGAGGCATGTAATAGATTTAACGTTTCAGTACCCATTACGTCAGGAAATCCTCCAAGGTGAGCCTGAAGAAAGGGGATAAGGTCTTCCATGGAAGCATTGATGCCACCCGCTGGTGCAATGGCATAGTAGGCTTGAGAATATTTTTTACGCGGTAATATCTTGCCCTTTGCATTCTTAACATGGGGAAAAGCGCTATTGCTAGATTCTTTGAGAGGTTGAAACCCTACGCAGGCAATCGGCATATTTAAGGGTTTAAAGAGATTGTTTTGTAAAAGTTTTTCAAGCGGCTGGTGCATGGCAGCTTCCAATACATCTTCTGTCAGTGCAAACATGACGTTGTGATAATCAAAATGTTGGCCAGGTTGGGCAGCAAGTTCAGTGTGTTGAGCCTTTTCAAAAATTTTAGATCGTTCCGTAAAGGATTCAACCAGCGCATTGAAACCTTTACGCGGAACACCGCTGGTGTGGCTTAAAAGATGTTTAATAAGCAAGGGTTGTTCTTGACCTTGAAGCTTAAAATCTTTGAGATAATTTGTAACGGGATTTTGAATGGATAACTTTTGCTGGGTTTGGAGAATTCCGACCAGAGTTGCTGTTAGCGGTTTTGAAACCGAGCCTAATTGAAAGAGAGTCTTTTCTGTTAAGCGCTCGGGCTGCCCAAGTTTGCGTATACCATAAGCTTTGAGAAAATAAACGTCATTCGGGCCGACGATCGCGACAACGCAGCTAGGTGGGGTTTTTGTCTTTGAAAAATTAATGATAAATTTGTCGAGGGATGAGGTTATACCTTGCATTTTTTCTTGTCCAATGGAAGGGAGAGCTTTTTGAGCAAGCGCTCCCTGACAATAGAAACAAGCTAGTAATAAAAAATGTATACCTAGCACCCTTAAAGATACTTTGCGTTTGGATTGCTGAAGCTCCTCGGGATGATGATTCGACGGTCCGTCTTTGCAAAGAGCATAGAGTATCGAATTGGATAGATTTATGAAAAGAGAAGGTCTTTTCGTCAGAAAGAGTTTTTCATGAGCATACGTAACCCCTAGTTTCATCTAAATCCCAAATACTGCCTGTGGTCCCAAAGCTTCTTCAATTCGCAGCAATTGATTATATTTTGCCAATCGATCCGATCTTGAGAGAGAGCCGGTCTTAATTTGGCCACAATTCAAGGCAACCGCTAAGTCTGCAATAATGGAATCTTCTGTCTCGCCCGATCTGTGAGAAATTATCGTTGTGTAACCTGAGCGATGAGCAAGGTCGATTGTTTGGATCGTTTCCGTTAAGGTACCGATTTGATTCACTTTAATAAGAATACTGTTAGCAACTCCCTTTTCAATGCCTTCTGCAAGACGTAACGGATTTGTAACGAAGAGGTCATCTCCAACAATCTGAATGCGCTCACCTAAGGCATCTGTTAGAGTTTTCCAGCCATTCCAATCATCTTCGGCCATTCCGTCTTCGATGGAATGAATGGGGTAGGCCTCTACGAGTTCTTGATAGAATGCGACAAGCTCGTCGGCATCTAAGATTTTATTCTCACCGCTAAGATGATAACGTCCGGCACGATAAAATTCGTTGGCGGCTACATCGAGCGCTAATACAATGTCTTCTCCAGGTTTATACCCTGCAGTCTCAATGGATTTCATAATAAAATCTAGAGCTGAGCGTGTTGAGGGGAGGGCAGGGGCAAAACCGCCCTCATCTCCTACGTTTGTGTTAAATCCTGCTTCAGAAAGATTGTGTTTCAGAGCATGAAAAACTTCCGCACCCCAACGGAGGGATTCTTTAAAGTTAGGGGCTCCCACGGGCACAATCATAAATTCTTGAAAATCAATGGGGTTATCGGCATGTGCTCCGCCATTGATGATGTTCATAAGAGGAATGGGGAGAACATGTGCATATAGGCCCCCAATATATCGATAGAGCGGGATTCCCTCATCTGCAGCTGCAGCGCGAGCAACGGCTAAACTTACTCCTAAAAGTGCGTTAGCGCCCAGCCGACTCTTGTCTTCAGTTCCATCAAGATCAATAAGCTGTTGATCAATAAGGAGCTGCTCTTGTGCGTCTTCGCCGCAAAGAGATTCGTAAATTTCATCATTAACGGCTTGGACAGCATCAAGAACGCCCTTCCCATTATACCGTTCCTTATCACCATCTCGTTTTTCAACAGCTTCGTGTTTGCCAGTCGAGGCGCCAGAAGGGACTGCAGCTCTGCCCCGGGCTCCGCTTTCAAGCTCAACATCTACCTCAACTGTAGGATTTCCTCGAGAATCTAAAATTTCACGGGCTAGGATATCGACAATAATGCTCATAGGGACCTCGTTTATGATGCTATGGAAAGGGGATTGGATTTGGCGAGTCTGTCAAAGGCAAGGAGTGTTTCTAAAAGTGCTGGCATATCTTTGAGTTTAACCATGTTGGGACCATCACTGGGGGCGTTATCTGGGTCTTGATGGGTTTCCATGAAAACAGCAGCAACGCCTAAGGAAATAGCTGAACGCGCAAGTACGGCTACAAATTCTCTTTGGCCTCCAGAAGATGTTCCTTGACCTCCCGGTTGCTGGACAGAATGGGTGGCATCAAAGACAACTGGATAACCCAGCTGGGCAAGAATTGGGAGAGCCCGCATGTCAGATACGAGTGTATTGTAACCAAAAGAAACTCCTCGTTCACACACCATGATGTTTTTATTCCCGGTTTCCTCAATTTTCTTCACCACATTCTTCATATCCCAGGGAGCGAGGAACTGGCCTTTTTTAACATTAAGAGCTTTCCCGGTTTTTCCAGCGGCTAGAAGAAGATCGGTTTGTCGACATAAAAAGGCGGGAATTTGGAGCACATCAACGACTTCAGCAATGATAGCGCATTGAGAGGGCTCATGTACATCGGTAAGGATAGGGCATCCCCATTTCTCCCGGACTTCTGCAAAAATGGGCAGAGCCTCTTTTAGACCTAGGCCACGCACGCCCTGCAGACTTGTTCTATTAGCTTTATCGAAAGACGTTTTGTAAATGAGCCCAATCCCTAATTTATTTGTGAGCTCAACAAGGGCATGGGACATTTCAAGAGCGTGTTCACGACTTTCAAGGACACATGGCCCTGCAATCAAGGTAAAGGGTAAATCATTACCTATTTCAAGAGAGCCAATTCTTACGCGGTGGGTCATGAGATTTCCTATTTAAATAAGACGGTTTTGGTGAACAGCTGCTTCAATGAAGGCTGTGAATAAAGGATGAGGCTTAAAAGGCCGTGATTTAAACTCGGGATGAAATTGAACAGCTATAAACCAGGGATGATCTTTGCGTTCTGCGATTTCAGGCAAAAGCCCATCCGCCGTGGTTGCTACAATGTAAAGACCACACCTTTCAAGTTCTTTAAGGTAATTTGTGTTTACTTCATACCGGTGGCGGTGACGTTCAGTAATGATAGAGTTATTATAAATTTCGCTAACTTTTGAGTCGGGAGCTAAATGACACTCATAGGTTCCTAAACGCATGGTTCCTCCGAGATCTCCTCCAGGAAAATATTTTTGAACAACGTCTCCTTTGAGCCACTCTGTCATCAACGCAATGGCTGGCATTGAAGTCGGGCCAAATTCAGTAGAGTTGGCGTTTGAATGTTCGCCAATATTTCGCAAAGCCTCAAGAACAGCCATTTGTAGACCAAAACAAATACCGAAGAAAGGAATTTTATGCTCTCTTGCATACTGAATCGCAGCAATTTTACCAAGAGATCCCCGTTCTCCAAAACCTCCTGGTACCAGAATACCATGAAGATGAGAAAGCCTTTCCATCAAAGTTGCCTTGTTGCCATTTTCCAATAGATCTGCATCAATCCATTCAATGTTGACGTTAACTTTGTTGGCGATGCCGCCATGAACAAGCGACTGATGTAAGGATTTATAAGCATCCAGTAAGCCTGTATATTTTCCAACAACACCAATTGTTACATCGCCTTCGGGGCGTGTAATTGTTTCAACAATTCGTTTCCAAATCGCAAGATCAGGTGCTGTTTTTGCCTCCAGTCCAAAATGTTTGCAGACCTCACCGTCTAAGCCTTGCTCATGGTAACTGATGGGCACTTGATAAATTGTTGAAACATCCAAACCTTCAATGACACACTCGGGTTTGACGTTGCAGAAAAGAGCTAACTTACGCCTTTCCTCAACACCAATTGTTCTGTCACTGCGGCACAGAAGAATGTCGGGTTGAATTCCTTTGCTTTGTAGTTCTTGAACGGAATGCTGGGTAGGTTTGGTCTTAAGTTCACCGGCTGTAGGAATGTAAGGAACCAGCGTTAAATGAATAAAAAGGGAGTTACGGTATCCTAAATCATTCCGCAACTGACGAATGGCTTCGAGGAAGGGCAGGCCTTCGATATCACCTACGGTTCCTCCGATTTCACATATCACAAAATCGACTTCCTCAGCATTTTTTAAAATAGCACCTTTAATAGCATCAGTAATGTGCGGAATAACTTGAACGGTTGCTCCTAAGTAATCCCCTCTGCGTTCATTTGCTATGACATCTGAATAGATTCGTCCTGTAGAAACGGCATCAAAGCGCGTTGTATTCACACCTGTAAACCGTTCATAATGACCAAGGTCAAGGTCTGTTTCCGCACCGTCTTCTGTGACGAAAACTTCCCCATGCTGAAACGGATTCATGGTGCCGGGGTCAACATTAATATAAGGTTCTAATTTGCGGAGAAGAACCTTATAGCCTCTCGCTTGGAGAAGGGCCCCTAAAGAAGCAGACGCTATTCCTTTTCCTAAGGAGGAAACAACGCCACCAGTTACAAAAATAAAACGCGCCATATTTGTTTCTTCTATACTCTATCGTTTAATAAACTAGATTGCCCCAATCCAATATTGAGACTGCGCCAATGCTAATCCTGAAAGTAACTTTATCGACCTTGAGGACTGACCGGCTGGTTTTGTGTGGGTTGATCTAAAATAATAGAAGGCCGATTTTGATGGCTCGCTAAAATAGCAAGAGCAAGGCTTGTTGCCAAAAAGCATGCCGCCAAGATCGCCGTTGTATGGGTTAAAAGGTTTGCCGATCCACGGGTTGTCATCAAGCCGCCCATGGTTCCTCCACCGAGTCCCATACCTCCCTCACTCCGTTGAATGAGAATCACACCAATCATAGCAATTGTGATCAGTAAGTGAATTACAAGTAAAACTGTTTGCATGATATCTTTCTCATTTTGTATCTGGTCGCTACTTTATGACGAAACGTTTTTAATTTCCAGAAGAAAATAGTCTCCACAAAAATAATCCAAGACTTGACGAAAGGATTAATTTTCGCCTAGATGAAACATACTTATTTATGGCGGGTGTAGCTCAATTGGTTAGAGCGCCAGTTTGTGGTACTGGAGGTCGTGGGTTCAATTCCCATCACTCGCCCCATAGGTTGTCTTTAAAAGTTGCGAAAATTATTTAGGTAGCAAATCGGTGGCCATTGAAGATTAGGCTCCGTAAACAAAATTTCAAATGATACTAACGGAAGATACGGTTTAAAAAAATTGTTCATGGAGCCCAAGTTTCGTTGCTGGTTTTTAGATGTCCTCAGGTTTAAAATAGGGGTACAAACGACCGCCCTCTTTCAACTCTTCTTGAACCCAATGAACCATTTCAAGGAACTTTTCGCGTATGGGGGTCACTTCGTAATGGATTCCTAAATAAGGTTCCCCATCTTTGCGACAGTCTTCTTGCGTGAGCAGCCCATCTTGAATGAGAGAAAAGGGGATATCCCGATAAAATTGCTTAAGATAAGGATAGGATTGACTGTCAAATTTCCTTCTAACTTCTTCAGGCTTTTCATTTTTGTAATGCCAGTTGTTTCTGTTTATTTCAAAATCTTTTAAGCTATTTTTGCTATCTGGGAAAATTTCTTTAATATGCGTTTCACAATGTTCAAGCAGACAGAGCATTGCATCACGTTTACGCCATCCTCCACCTCTGGCGACGATTGATGTATCCACTTCATGGAGTCCATGAAAAACAACTGTTGCCAATTTCTTTTTTTCAATCGGTGTAAGAACTGCAGATTCTGAGGATAAAAGAGAAGTAACCGCTCCTGCTAATCTTTGATGAGCAGGGTATGCTGTCGCATAAACCGAATAGAAAGACGAAGAGTTAGTAGGTGCAACATGTTCATAAAGGTGGATCAAATCATGAAGTGTTGCTTGAATAGGGGTTGAAAAAAGTTGTCCATGAAGTTTTAGATCTCCTGCTTTAAGACTATATCCTAAGATTTCCTTTGAATAAAATTCAATGTAGTCTTCTTTTGTAAAGCTATCTTGGCCAATTAGAGGAAAGGGAAATGGACCATATGAAGCAATCTGACCGATAAGCTTAGACAAGCTGGTGCTTTCTCCAAGAACATCATAGCTATTTTGCCAATTGGGCCTACTATGTTTTTGAGAAAGCAAGGTCTCATTTATAATATTCCCTAAATGATTGTCGTATGCACATCTACGCTTTTCTTGATCTGTTAAAGACATCGCGACTTGTAGGGATAACCATAATGTATATCTAAGATGAACATCTCTTTCTTCAAGTTGTTTTTCATATTGTTCTTGAAGAATATTAAATTCAGAAATATAGATGGCATAATGATCGGGAGTTTCTGTTGATTCTCTTTCCTTTAATTTATTGCCCAAATGTTTGAGGAGGTGTTTTGCAAGGTATTCATTTATTTCATGATGATCGTTTGGACCAATTTTATGCCTTATTCCCTCAGCTCGCGTAACAACATTTGAAATTGAAAATTTTTCTTCACTTCCCTCTTCGGACATGCAAAGTCCTAAATTTGAGGAAAAACTTAATAAAGCAAAGGCTGAAAAAATATAAAGATATTTCGTTTTCATCGTACCACCATTAAAACTGTATTTCAATAAATAATAAATGGGTACTGATTTTATTTATTCAAGGTAAATTTTTATTTTTCTATATTAGGTAAAATTTATTACCAATTGATTTCAATCGTAAAGGTGTTTCATAGAAATTTGTGTTCTGTGCGTGATTACCTGGATTTTTTCAGCCGCTATGAGGCCTCCTCATGAACTTTAAAGTAATACCAACTAAGTAAATTAATCTAACCGCACGGCGTCATCCCGGAATTTAAAAAATCTTAGGCGAAAGCCTTAGATTTTGTTAATATCCGGGACCCAGGACTTTCTGTGGTACAAAGTTTTCTCTAGGTCCCGGATATTAAAAAACCCTAACGCTCCCCCCAAAAGGGTAGCGAAGGGTTTTTAAATTCCGGGATGACGCACTTGGGGGTTCGTCAGTTTATTTTTCCTAACGGGTATAAGAAGGATGGGGGTTACTTTCGCACTGCGTAGCCTGGGGGCTGCCGCCCTTGCAATGATGGCGGGGAGGGCTAGCAATACATGTGCCACATGCCTAATTTATTTAATTGTTCCTGCCTTCTACGTATCCAAAAAGCTTCGCAATTTCCGAGAGCGGCTTGGGTGCTTGAGCTTCCGTAAGGCTTTGGCTTCGATTTGGCGGATACGCTCGCGAGTTACAGCAAACTGTTGACCGACCTCTTCCAAGGTGTGGTCCGTATTCATGCCAATACCAAAGCGCATACGCAAAACTCGTTCCTCACGGGGTGTAAGGCTTGCGAGAACGCGTGTTGTCGTTTCTCTTAAGTTTGAGAGGACAGCTGCATCCACGGGCACAACAGCATTCTTGTCTTCTATAAAGTCACCTAAATGACCGTCTTCTTCATCCCCAATGGGGGTTTCAAGACTAATAGGCTCTTTCGCGATTTTCATCACCTTGCGGACTTTATCAAGCGGCATTTTAAGCTTTTCTGCCAGCTCCTCAGGCGTTGGTTCACGTCCTATTTCATGGAGCATTTGACGAGATGTTCGTACCAATTTGTTAATAGTTTCAATCATATGCACAGGTATTCGAATTGTTCGAGCTTGATCCGCAATCGACCTTGTAATGGCTTGACGAATCCACCAAGTCGCGTAAGTTGAGAACTTATACCCACGCCGGTATTCGAACTTATCAACAGCCTTCATCAGGCCAATGTTACCTTCTTGAATCAAATCCAAGAATTGTAGACCACGATTTGTATATTTTTTAGCAATGGAAATAACAAGGCGTAGATTGGCTTCAATCATTTCTTTTTTTGCCCGTGAGGAGTCCCGTTCTCCTTTTTGAACGGTGCTCACAATACGCCTAAATTCAGCAATAGGTAGGCCTGATTCACCAGAAACCTCGGCAATTGTTTGACGAATATTGATAGATTCATCCATATGCTTATCTAAAAATTTTGACCATCCCTTCGCAGTAAGGCCTTCAATTTTGTTAAACCACTCAGGGTCCAGCTCACTGCCGAAGTATTGCTCAAGAAAGCTCTCACGTTTGACGCCGGCAGATTCTGCAAGCCGCAAAAGACGCCCTTCGAGGCCAACAAGTTTGCGATTGAGTGTGTAAAGCTGTTCCATCAATTGTTCGATGCGGGGTGCATTGAGATGGATGCCTTCCATGAGCTCAATAAGTTTAGAACGTTGTTCTTCATACTTTTTTTCAACAGACGACGAAGGGGCTTTTCCTTCTTGCAGCGTCTTTAAGCGTTGTTCTTGAAGTTTGCGGAGTTGAGCATAGGTTTTAGCGATTTGATCAAATGTTTCAACAACTTGAGGACGCAATGCGTCCTCCATTGCTGAGAGGGAAAGACCTCCACCTTCCTCATCTCCAAAGCCTTCTTCACCTTCTAGGGGATCTTCCACGATAGGGGCTCCGACTAAAAGAGGCTCACCCTCGAAATCCTCAGAAGCCGCTTCTTCATCTGAAGGGCCTTGGCTATAGGTGGATTCGATATCGATGATATCGCGCAAGAGCATTTGATCCTGATTGAGTGCGTCTCGCCAGGTTACAATCGCGCGAATGGTCAAGGGACTCTCACAAATAGCCCCGATCATCATTTCTCGTCCCGCTTCAATACGTTTGGCAATTTCAATTTCACCTTCTCGAGAGAGAAGTTCAACACTGCCCATTTCTCTTAAGTAAAGGCGTACAGGATCGTCAGTTCGACCAGCCTCACTAGCCTCAGGCGCTTCTTCTGCTTCTGCTCCACCTTCTTCACCAAAAGGAGCGCGCTTAGGTTTTTCATCCTGTTCAGTTTCTTCATCTTCAATAACATTAACGCCCATATCTGAGATCATAGACATAATGTCTTCAATTTGCTCGGAACTTAATTTGTCCTCAGGCAAAACCTCATTGAGCTCTTCATAAGTTATGTAGCCACGCTGTTTACCTTGAGCGAGAAGCTGTTTAATAGCTTTTTCACTTAATGCTTCTTTGATGTCTTTTTCTTCGAAACCAGGAGTTTCAACCGTCGAATTTGCAATATTAGCCATTAGATCTATCCTCTAAATTCATCGAACACTAAACCATATTTAGTGTTGAATATACAACTCAATCCTGAGCAAGTGTGCTTTTTTTCAACATTTTTAATCTGTGCCATGCTTCTGTTGACATTTCATCAGCTAAAAAATCTTGAGCAGCCTTAATGTCGTTTTTTCCCAAGGTCCGCTGAATACTATTAAAAATTTCTCTCCATCCTTTACCTGCTTCTTCTAAAGAAGCTTGTGGCTTTGCAAAAGCACCATGGATAAGGACTTGAGGAGATAAAATGGCATCCACTTCGCTCTCAAATCCTTCGCGAATTAGATAATCCTTTAAATTTATCTCGTTAAGAGCTCCCTCCGCATAAAAACGCAATATGGTATCTCTCATTTCATGGAAGCGTACCTCTTTTAATTCTAAAGAGGCAAGGTCATCACTTGTCTCATCTAATAAGTTGGGATGATTGATGAGAATTGCAAGAAGGAGACGCTCTTGAATGAATAAAAAATTTACATTCCCCATCTTTAAAGGAGAAATAGGCTTTTTAAAGTCTTTTGTTCCGATAATATTTTTGAAAAAAAGGTCTTTAAAAGCATATTGATAACTTTTTCTTACATCTACGTTTTGGATGGCTTGACTCCAGACGCTGCATTGCTTTTGTAGAGCTGCTTTTTGCTCCGGTGTTTTGAATGTTTTTCCCTGAGTTAAAAACATCCAAAGCGTTTCGAGAAGGGGATTTGCTTCTTTAAGAACTTGTTCAAAAATACCGCCTTTTTGAACCAAGCTATCCGGATCCTCTCCCTGTGGAAGAATCGCAAATCGTAGGGAATGCCCTGGCTTTAAAAAGGGTAAGACCCGTTCAGCCGCTCTTGCTGCCGCTTTAAGGCCCGCTGCATCGCCATCAAAGCAGAGAATTGGCTCTGGACTTAACCTCCAGGCCAACAAGATCTGATCTTCAGTCAAGGCTGTTCCTAAAGGGGCTACAGCACCTTTATACCCAGCTTGATGAAGGGAGATGACGTCCATATATCCTTCCACGATAATCAGAGGATCAGCTGGAGCTTTCTCTTTGGCAAAATAATACCCATACAAAAGCTTTCCCTTGGAAAATAGAGGCGTTTCAGGGGAGTTAAGGTATTTGGGCTCCCCTTTTTCTAAAAGGCGGCCACCAAAAGCGACTACCCGTCCTTTGATGTCATGAATGGGAAACATGAGTCGCCCTCGAAATCGGTCATAGGGAGAAGCTTTTTCTTCTCCTTTTGCCAAAAGTCCCGCTTTGAGGAGAGTGTCTTCTGAAAAGCCCTTTTCTTTTAAATAACTTTCTAAATTATGATATCCGTCAGGTGCGTAGCCAAGTGCAAATTTCTTAAGAGTTTCTCTTGTCAGTCCTCGTCGCTCTGCATAGCGTAAGGCCCCTCCATATTTTGAAAGGAGTAGGTTTTTTTGAAACAAAAGACTTGCTTCCTGAAGGGATTGTCGAAGAGGGGCAAGATCTTCTTGGGGCTGCTCTTCTCCCTGAGACATATTTTCAGGTAGGGAAAGGCCGGCCCGGTTTGCGAGCTCTTTCACAGCTTCCATAAAGGTATACTGGGAAGCTTCGGTAAGAAAACGAATAGCATCACCATGGGCACCGCAGCCAAAACAATGGTAAAACTCTTTTTCTTCATTGACCGTAAAGGAAGGTGTTTTTTCGTGGTGAAAAGGACATAGGCCTATGAATTCACGCCCTTTTCGCGTAAGTTTTACCTTGGTGCCCACGATTTCGGCGATTGAAAGCCGTGAGCGAAGCGTATCTAAAAACCTTCCTTGAATTTGCAAGTTTACCCTTTGCTTACTGATCGTTGCCTACCACAGGAACCATGAGTGTAATGCTCCCATCATTTTTGAATGTGAGGCTTACTTTAACTTTATCCCCAACATAAAGGGGATTATTGAGGTATAACATTATATGTTCGGTCCCCGATCCTAAAAATAGATTAGCTCCCGCAGGTATGTTGATGTCTCTAATTTTTTGCATGCGCATGACACCATCCTCTTCTAGATGGGCATGAAATTCAATCCCCTTGATGTCTGGTGATGGTGAGCGCACGTATATAAGTTGATCAGCTTCTTTTGAGTTGTTCTTAATTCTCAAGGACAGCAAACTACTTCCTTTTTCAGGTGCAGGGCTTAATGTGGCGCTTAAGATTTCGATGTTTTTTTCTACAGCTTCAGCATTAAACGTGAAAATAATAGAAAGTAATAAATAAAATATCTTTTTCATTTTCTCTCCTGATTGTTAATATTTTTCTTTGATGAGAAATACAACACAACACGCCAATATCAAAGAAATGCTGATAGAACTGAGAGCAATCATGTAATCAGATTCGGTATAGGCGCGAATTCCGTTTACGTAGCCTCCCTTCCAACTGTAATCTAAGAGACGCCCAATAAAAGGCTGAAAAATTACGCCACTGAGCATGCATATCATATTATGAAAACCGCCCGCGGTAGCACTTGCAGACAAAGGGTTCAAGGCACATGTCATGGAAAATGCCAAGAATTGGCCTCCTAGGAAAAAACCTGTAAGAAATAATAAGCTAATCAAAAGCCAAACAGGAAGATTCGGAACATATAAAACAATGGACAAAGAGATGAGAGCGCCAAGAGCTGCAATTAAGACTGCGGGCTTATAGGCCTTAAGATATTTACATAACAAAGGAAATAAAGGGGCTCCCACCCCGATTCCGAGAAGTAAAGCTGAATTAATGGCCCCTGCGATGGATTTATCAAATTTATAAACAGAGATAAAGAAATGCGGCCCCCATTGATCAGCGAATCCTGAAAGGGGGACGTACATTAAAAAACCATAAAGGGCTATGAACCAGCTTTGAGGCTTGCGCATTACTTCAATAATGCTTGTTAAAAGGCCAGACTCAGAGGTGTGAGTTTTATCTTCACCATGGCTTTTCAAAATTTCTTTTTCCAAAGCTTGTGGAGCTTTATCTCGGACAACGGCCCACCCAAGTGCGGCAAGAGCAAATCCCACAAAAGCGACGAGCCACATAGAATGACGCCAGCCAGAAACTTCGACCAACCATCCCATGGGATAGCCTGCTGAAACTCCCCCGATTGTTCCGAGGAGAAGAGTCATACCTACAACTATAGGCAACTTGTGAGAAGGAAACCATAATGTTCCCAGTTTTAAACAGCTGAGGAAGGCAAAAGCAGAGCCAGCCCCGATTAGTGCACGCCCAATACCAGCTACATAAAGGGCATCAGCTGAAGAAAACAAAAGAGCACCAAGACTGCAACAGACTGCTGCGAAGGTGATCATGCGCCGAGGTTTAAACCGATCCATCAAGGTGCCGACTGGAATTTGCAGAAGAGTATAGGCGATGTAATAACAGGAAGTCAGGATTCCTAGGGAGCAGGCATCTACCTCAAATGAGGCCATCAAGTCTTCAGCCATTACACCCGGAGAGACCCGAAGCATAAATTGATAGCCATAAAATAGGGCCGCGCACCCCCAAATTAGCCAGCTTTTTGAAAAAAAAGTGCTAGTTTGTTTCTCTGAAATTAAAGATAAATTTGTCATGATACTCTACATTATCCATAAAAAAGTCGAGCTTAACGATCTCTTTCCTAAGGGTCAATTCAGAAATCACTTTCGTTCTGGATAGGCTTCCCGAATAAAGAGAGACGCAAGAATTGCAAAAAGGATAGCCACAATGACACTTGTAATCGCCATTTGGTAGGCAGCGCTTGAATAAAGTCGGATTCCATTTTCATAAGCTTCTTCCCAAAAAATATCCAATAACCATCCAATGAAAGGCTGGAAAATAATTCCACTTAAAAGGCAAACCATGTTTTGAAAGCCTGTTGCTAAACCGCTGACGGAAAGGGGGTTAATTTCCGTGACGATAGAATATGTCATAAACTGACCACCCAAAAATAACCCTGCAACAAAAAGTAATGAAATGATGACGAAAACAGGTAGGTCAGGACCATACACAATCACTACAAATGGAATCAGAACGCCTAAAGCTGCCCCGAGCAATGTAAACTTAAATTGCTGAAAGCGATCGGAAATAAAAGCGAAAAGAGGTGTTCCAAGCGCCACTCCCACGTAAAGGAAGGATGTTGAGAGTGTGGCATATTGTTCGTTCATATGATGCACACGAATAAGGAAAGGAACTCCCCATAGGTCTGCAAATCCTACCAGCGGTATAAACATCATGAACCCATAAAAAGCTAGAAGCCAAGTCTGAGCCTTTTTTGTGATAACCTTTAGACCTTCCCAAATACTCAAGGAAGGATTT
This sequence comes from Alphaproteobacteria bacterium, assembly GCA_035531295.1. Classification (GTDB taxonomy): domain Bacteria; phylum Pseudomonadota; class Alphaproteobacteria; order UBA9655; family UBA9655; genus UBA9655. The sequence continues at coordinate 7,940 of DATKTE010000060.1, read as the reverse complement.
CCAATAGCATGGTGATTCTCGATATAGCTTTGTAAGCTTTTGGGAGGGTGGTCGCGTACAACGATAGCTATAAAAATAGCAAGTGCGACCCCCCCTCCCGCAGTCGCCAAGACGGCTTCTCGCCATCCCAATGCGGCAACAAGGAACGACATGGGATAGACTCCTGCCGCACCTATAGTACCCAGAAAAAGCGTAAAACCAACGACCATGGAAATGCGTTGAGGTGGAAACCAGAGGGCTCCTACTTTCATGCAGCTTAAAAATCCAAAAGCTGATCCTGCCCCAATTAAAAAACGTCCAGCAGAGGCCATAACAATCGTGTCAGCCGTGGCAAAGAGAATGCTACCTCCCGTACATAATAGAGCTGCGATCGTTAAAAGGCGCCGGGGGCCAAGTTTATCCAACAGCGTTCCAACGGGAAGTTGGAGAAGAACGTAGGCATAAAAATAACAGGAGGTCAAAGTTCCAAGGGCGCAGGCATCTACCTGAAAATCCCTCATTAGTTCTTGGGTCATGACACTTGGGGAAACTCTTAAGAGAAACTGATAACCAAAAAAGAGTGCAGCACTCGCCCAAACAAGCCAGCTACGACCTAAAGAAGGAACCATGGTTTTCTCTCACTCGATTGATATAATATTAAACCCTATCGGAGTGGGTGAGGGGTGTAAAGGGGGAGGAAATATCTTAACCAAAAATAGTCGATTTAATTTTCTGCCAGAATGACATTTTGGGAGCATTGATACGGGCTTCAAGTGTTTCTGGTTTGATAAGTCGAGGATCAAAGCCCAATCCATGGGGTTGTTGAGAGCCATAATGAACGGGGGCAGCTTTAGCCTTGATGTTATCAATCGTACGCTCGATAAATCCTTTTTTAGGGGTATTAGAATCCGCTGGGAATTGACCTGCATTCTTTAGGGACTCAGCCGTTGACTGGAGGGCTTTTACACCAAAGTGCCTATATCCTCCGTATTTTTGAGCAACAGCCTGAGGATTGCTGACGCTTATTAACCCTGCAGCTTCCGCCCCTTTTAATAACCATGCCGTGGGCCCATTGGGGGAAGAAGTTTCAAGCCACTTTGTTATTGTTCTCCCGGGTCCAACCATGCTGACAGGGTCTAAGTCGTTGGTGTCAATGATTAAATTGTAGACGCCAACTTCCGTTGTGAGCGCTGCGACTGCATCTTCATCAAAAGCCCTTGGAGGAGATATGGCAAGGCCACGAATTCTATTACTTACATTATTCCTGTAATTTTCTCCCCACAGTTTTTTAGCCAGATCAGTGCCAGCATCCGCATAGCCAATTGTTGCGACCCCACCCGCAAGGCTATGGCCTGTGAATGTTATCTTGAATTCATTCTTCGCGTTTTCATCCAACCCATTATAAATTTGTGTGAGGATTTTATAGATATCCTCTTTAGATGAATCATACCTATCCGCAAAACCACGGTGAACTTTCCCATCAAAATTCAAGCCTAGCTCACGAGCATAAACCTTTTCAGATTGAAAATTATTTTCCCAATCCAATGAGTCTTGAGAGCCATGAAATGCGACGACAGCTTCATTTGTATTTGGGTTAAAAGCTACAACACCTGCCACATCAAGGTTTTTAGCATCATATTTACTCTTATCAAACTTGTCATTTCCACTGAATCCTGAAAAAGCGGTGATTTTCCAGCCCTCATTCATGAACCTTTCAAGATAATTATTTGTCAGCTCGTTTCTTCCCTGTACTAAATGATAGGTCAAATCAGCCATTTCAGCATAAGTTGATGCTTCATTTACAAAATTAGGATTCAGTATAAGCTTTTTCCCATCTGGTTGAAGAACAGGGGAGAGGGATTTAACGGGTTCTATAGAAGCATGACCAAGCTCTGGTGCTTGTTTACCTACCATAACAAAATCACTTAGTAATTCATCTGGCGTTAAATTGTTAACAGATCTATGAAGCGTGTTTGATTGAGAATCTTCTTCAAAAGGCTGAGTTGCGTAAGTGTTGGGAAAGCCCTTGATGAGTAACGCAAAGGCAGCCGCAGTTCGAATAGCACTTTTTTTGAAAGTAAACATAAAACACCACCACAAGTAATCATATATAATAATTGTAACACATACTACTGTTAACAATATACATAAATATTAATAATTATTTGGTGATTATATAAAATGAAGAAAGGGTATATGTCGGCAACTCAAGGAATGCGGCGCGACACAAAGATCGCACCGCTAAAGGAATCAGCTCTTAATTGATCCACTTTATTTTTCTATTCCCTTTTGCTAATGTTTCCAGTTCATTAGCTTCTTCTTCAGGTACTTCTTCAGATCTCTCTTCCGATTCTTCTTCGGATTCTTCTTCAGATTCTTCTTTAGGACTTTTATAAAAGCCACGAATTTTGAGCATATTAAAATGGTCGCTCTCCACTCCAATGATTAAGTCTCTCAGGGCGACAGGGGAAAAATCGACCCTATCCAGCTTAATAGATTTCAGAGTAGGAGTCCTCGCAATTAAAAGGGCTAACCTTGTGGCGGCTTTGTTTTTAAGATTTGTGCCCCCAAAGACGAGCTGTTGAAGCGGTAGCTTAGCTTCTGCTAACTCAAGAAAAATCGTAGGGAGAATATCTGCAAGAATTGTATTAGAACCTTTAATGTCTTTTTCACCATCCTCGATACCGATGCTTAACTTTTTAAGGGTCTTTATCTCACGGATATGTGGCCAGAGATTCGCTAAAAAGAAATCAGCAGGAACATGAACATCCCAAATTTCAAGCTCTTCTAGCGTTGTGTCTTTGAGATGGGTACAGATACTTTCCACCACATCAGTCAAGAAAAGAGGTTTAAATTCATCTGGATGCAATTTGTGGAAACTTAATTTCCTTAGGCAGTCCATCTGTTTTAGTATCCCTCCATAGGCCTTAAAATCTTGCATCGTTGGGAGGAGAGGATTTTCTTCTTCTTCTTCTTCTTCTTCTTCAGTATCAAATTCCCCGCCGACGCTTAAATGAACACGTTGATGAGTTGCTTGCGTCATCATTTGTCCAGGGGAAACTAAATTTCTCTCAATAAAAGGGGTCGTTAAACTTGCTATTTTCTGAAATTCTTCATTTAGAAAATTATTTTCTTCTTCGCCGTTATTCTTGTTGGGAAGTGGCTTTCGTGTGCTGTTGCACTGAAAAGCTACGTACATGCACACTCTTTCTTGTATTTCATAGGGAAGCAACTGACGGTAATCGGTATAGCTAAGACCTATTTCGCCACCAGATTCTTTTTCCTTGCACTCTTCTTCTCTAGCTTTCTCGACTTCACTCCGCTTACGTTTCTTGCCTCTGTTGTTCAAATGATCTCCCTCTTCCCTGGCTTGTTCTTGCTGTTCCATGGCTTGCGCAGGTGTAAAAACAGGACTTACACTCAGCAATAACGCAAGGGACAAGGCTTTGAATTTTAGATCTGTATGAAATGTCATAATAAACTCCTATAATAAAAAACAACACCATTTTTTATTTCAGATTATTGTCGATGTCAAGAATAAAACGCAACATGATATTATAACAATTGAATTATATTTGTATGAACTTAGATACCAGTAATGGAAGGCTATTTTTTCAAAAGCTTTTTGTGAGAGTTACGCGTCCTGCTAAAGTGGTCCAGTTAAGGTTGTTAAGATTTGTTTTATTCTTAACATTATTTGCATAATGACGAGTGTCGTGTCCATTTTTGACACGGTTCCAGTTCACATCTGCTTCACCTCCTATGGAAACCGTTGGCACAAGTAAGTATTTAAGTCCTATTTGTCCTTGAATGCCAAAGCCGTTTCCCGCTTGCCGCATGGTATTATTCGTTAGATTTCTTTGAAACTTCCAGTTGCCACTGCCATGGTAAAAAGCATACCTAAACGCAGCCCCCGCATTCATTGACCATCTTCGCGTAAATTTTGTTTTAGAATCAAAACCAACATAAGGGCCATAAAATTGCAGTGTATTTGATAAGGAGCTGAGAGCCGTTGCCGCATTTGCTTTTCCGCTTACTTTCAAGCGATTATAGTCAATGCCAATCATGGGCATAATATCTAGCCATTTTAAAGTCTTGATCTTCATTCCAAAGGCTAAGTTTGGGCGAAAGGCAAACGCATTATTTACGCTCATCGAATTATTAGCAGGATTTCCGCTCATCGGCGCTGCAAGATAATTACTGTCATTCATGGAACCACTAAAAAAATTTGCGAATCCTATGTCTGCGTTCATAAAATACCGATCTCTCAGCGTTGTCTTGGTTGCGACACCATACCCAATCCCTTCCAGATTTTTCCATTTTAATGTATCCCCGTATTGCGTTGTCCATCTCACATTATCCTGTCGGTAACCAGCAAAAGGGGTAGCATCGAATGCCACTTTTTTCTTGGCAAAGAGGGGAGAAGAAGAGGCAAGACAAAGGAAAATGGATGTCAGAACCAGGCGATTGAGCATCAGAAAACCTCTTCTTATCTATAATAAGTTATTTCTAGGCTTAATTATTAAGAATTTATTAATATTTTAGCAAGTCCTAAAATTGCTTGCCTGTGCTTCAGGAATTGCGTATAAATCGGCGTGTAAGCGGGTGTAGCTCAATGGTAGAGCAGTAGCTTCCCAAGCTTCAGACGAGGGTTCGATTCCCTTCACCCGCTCCAGCCTTCGCTGCTTCGCAGCTACGGCTGGCAAGCCATAATGAAAGGTTCGGCAGCGAAGGCGGGCTGGCATAAATGGGTTGCCGGAGGCGCCTAGGGGCGATATGACGATGTAGTGCTGATTAATCCATGCGGAGTCGGACTAACAGAAATATGCAGCTACGGCTGTTGAGGTGAGTATGATTTTTAGGAGTTGTGTTATGAAAAGATCGATTATTTTTATTCCTCTTTTAGCTTTTCTTATTGGTTGTCAGCCTCCCCTGACCCGAGAACAGCAACTGTCCATCTATCGAAATCGGTGCACGGAATATGGCTATAAATACGGAACTCCTGAATTTGCAAATTGTATGATGAAGCAAGAATGTCGTCAGGAAAAGATATCCCTTGAAATGAGGAAAACACAGGCTTTGGAACAGGGTAATTGGCTAGCGCAAGAAGAGATCAGAGTTAGAGAAAAAAAACTGGAGCTTGAACACAAAAAGTACAAAGAGCGAAGAAAATACTAAGGAGAGTAAAATCTAGTCAAGCCCCTCTATTCTGACTTGTGAGTTGCCTGTTTGTAGAATTTGGCTTCAGGGAATACCGAATTCAGGGGCTTTGTATTCCTTTTTTACAGATTTAAGTAAAGGGAACTTATTTTCAAAGTTCTCTTTTTTACTATTAAATTCCTTTTTCTTCTTTTGAAATTTCCTTTTTCTCTTTTGAGCTTCGTTTTTCGAGGGTTCTTTGGTGCGTTCGAGTTCGTCCTCCAATTTCTTGATTTCAGAAAATTCTGACACGAATTCTTGCTTCCAAAGTTCATCACGCAAAATACTTTGTTCAATTAACAAGTCATCCCCGAACGTCGCTTCGAGTTGATTTTCCTTTCGTTCATGATTATGTCTTGTCTTCTGAGATTGAGGCGGCTGTGAAGATATTAACTGAGCACAAACATTTCGAGTTTTACTAGGGGCGGTCCTTTTGTAATTTTTCCCCTCAGGGTATCCGTTCTGGGTGGGGGGCATAAATCCTTCGGAAAAAGTGAAGGCAGGGTTCCTATTTTGTCCAGAGGGACGAGGGGTTGGAGGTCGGGGCTGCAATTCATCTTCTTCAGAAAGGGAAAAATCACGTTCTATGATCTTCGAACAAGGAAGATAGGGGAAAAGTTCTTCTTTAATTAATAGCTGTTCACGAAATAGTGCGCTGTCTTCCCGACGAAGTACGGTATCTTCTCTAGATTTCACACGGGCTTCGCGGGCTTCTAAACTTGCTTCATTGGGAGCATTTATAGATTTTTTGACCCAATCTTTCCTATTCAGATCTTGCTCTAGAAACAATGGTCTCCCGTTCGAATTATTTTCACTAGGCTTGCCAGGGATAGCACGACTCGATTTTGTTCTTTGTAAAGGTATTTCAACATGAGACGTAAGAGTTATTGAACGATTTGATTTTGCTTTCTTGAACGGATGTTCGCATTTTTTCTTCTTAGGATGGTTCTTTTTTTCCTTTGTATGTTTCATTTTTTTCTTGGGATCTTTACCTGCTCGCTTATATAATTTCTCGCATGGGGATAATTGGAGCTTCTGACGGTTAGGGGCTGTCTCTCTTTCAATTGTCAAGACTGGCTGATCGACCCCTATTGCTTCTTTCTCGATCTGGATTCGAGGCGAGAGTGCTTGCGGAGAAATTCTTGGGGGTTCTTGCTCCCATAGTTGCATGCTCGCCTGGGGAAGCCTTCCTGGTCTTTTGGCATCTTCGGTATTCTCCTGCATCGCAAAAAGTGGCGAGCCAACAAGAACAACGAGATAATAAATAAGGCAAATATTCAAATATAATTCTCCTAAAGTAAATTTATTGACATGCAATTATTAATTTATTAAACACTACATGTAATTTATTAATGGTGTATTAAAAAATTTATATTATTTGCTTAATCATATTTATTGAGCGATCTATCTTTAATGTTTGGAAAGAGAGTTGAGGTTGTTATGGCTGGAGCAGAAAGTGATACCCATTAGGAAAAACAAACTGACTAACCCCCCAGTGCATCATCGTTAATGCGAAACTTATGTCTTTAGCTAGCAATTCTTCGGATTTCACTACATAGTTGATGATGCCGTGTGGTTAGATTAATTTGCTTAATTGCATGGCTATCTATCAAGTGATGCAGGGAATGTGGCTATAAATGGCGAAGGCGCAAACATTGGACAACCTTCTTGTGTTATGTAAAGTAAGTTCTTTTAAGGGGTGTTACCCACTTCGTGCTAGAGGACAGATTTGCTTAAGGGATTCCGAATTTCGGAATCCGAAATTCTGTTGTTGCATCACTTAAGCTAGTGGGGTTTGGATCTGAAGGATCTCTCTGATTAACTGCAGGTGATACAAAATTCTTAACGGAATTATTAAGAGAACTTAGGGCTGATTTCAGAAGAGCCCTTTTTCTCCCTGTTTGTTTCTTTTCTTTCCCATGATTCTTATCATTATCCTCGCTTTCTTTCTCCTTTTCTGCTCCTTTCTCTTTCTCCTTTTCTTTTCCATTCTTTTCAAATTGATTCGTAGCTGGCCTTTTTTTATGTCGTTTTGTCTTCTTTTTTTTCTCTGAGGATGTGGAAAGATTCAATTGAGTTGAGACCTCAGCGATAAGTGAGCCACCTAATGAGTTACTTCTTTCAGAACGCTGTCGGTTTTTGTTTTTCTTTCGAAGGTCTTCTAATTCGATAGAGGGACTCTGCTTGACATGAGCGGTGTTCTCCGCATTTCTAATACAGCTTTGCGGACGCTTTTCACCCTCTTTTGGCTTATGCATCCTGGGTGATACTAAAGCTCGAACTGACAAAGAGTGCCCAAAACGTTGTTCAGAAGGTTGCTGAAGAGGTTGTTCGGAAGGTTTGTCTGTATCGACAAGGGGGAGTTGAGGGGGGTTTTTTAACTCTAGCCAGGTTACGATTGCTGGCGAGGGCTCCTTTTTTGCGGGTGGATAGAGTTCACCAATATTAAAAGTAAGAGGTGGTAGTTCGGGATATGTATTGGGCTGGGATCGTTCGGTGCCTTCATCTAACAAAGCCTCCTCTCCATTTTGAATTTTGGGTATCTCGGTGGGCGAAGGAGCACGTTTCTTTGTAAGATAATATATTTCTCGAGTTGAACTGGGGCTTGGCAGACCTTTTTCATATTCCCGGTTATCAACTTCAGGAAAGAATTCTCTTTTCGATGTATTTGTCTCTTTAGAGCATGAGGGGGGCGATTTCTTTTGCCGACCGCTCTTCCTAGGCTCAGGCAAACTTGAAATCTTCAGTAATTTTATTTGCTT
>DATKTE010000059.1:0-2997 GCA_035531295.1 Alphaproteobacteria bacterium | reverse complement strand
TCAAATATCCGGTTGAAAATAATGTCTGTAATGTTGTCTTTTTCACAAATAAGATAGAGGGCTAATAGTTCTTTGTACTGATTAGAGGTTATTTTATTGCAATCAGCTGATGAAGAAGCAACCAAAAGGTAACAATCAATCATCTCTTTTTTTTCATCTTCATTCAATGAGATAAAAAACCATTCATCATTGGCCAAGGCATAATCGATCTGAAATTCCTTTTCGTGGTCATCTTCAATTTTTGGCACTTCAAACTTATCGGAAATTGGTTTTAAATGACTATCCTGATTGTCAAAAATGATGGCATTTGAACCGTCCTTCATACGACCAATGAAATTTCTTTTCATTTTTCACTCCAAAAAAATGTATAGTTATTCACGCGAATAAGGTTTCTCAGCTTGGACGCCTGCTTTAAATCCTTTTTTGATGTTATTAAAGTAATTGATTTGTTGTTGATTGAGCGGACAGCATAGAATCGGTAGCCTATAATTGATAAAAATGGATTGAAATATGATACACTCCCAATATTTAACCATATGACAAGTAGCAAAAGCATAATCATAAAGCTTTCAATACTCATTCCTGGCAAACTGAGAGATATCACAAACATTCCTATATAAGCAGGTATTAAATTCCCTTCAACAGGAACAATATCATTACCATTGATTATCAATGTCTCATTTCTGGGCATTCTTTCAATGAGCCATACAGATAATAATGTTAGCAATAATGGGATCAGCACGTATATAGCATATGACCATAGGCTGCTTGCGGAATGCGGAAGTATTGTTACTTTATTTTTAATTAGAAATAGAGGTACAACCCCCATAAAGGAGAACAATGAAAGAAGATATACCAATAGTTTCCTTTTAAGTGTCATTACTTTGCCACCTTGATTTTACCTGTAACGACATCGTTTATCATGGTTTTGCGCAGTTCTTTAAGTTTTTCGATTTGGGTATTGATGGTTTCAACGATGCGGTCAACGTGTGTTGTTTTGGTGTCGAGATAATCGGCGATGGCTTTTTGTTCCCCCTTTGGCGGAGAAAGAAGTAATGTATTAAAAATTAAACTTTGGTTCAATAGTTTTGCACCATAGATATTTTCTTTGGCATTTAAAATCAGGAAGATTGGAAGCGTGTAATAGAAATAGTTAAGGTTTATATTTATTTCATCTTCAATGGATATTATCGCCTCATTGGTATAAAGGTCACATTCTGAGAATGCGATTTTTCCAATTGAAAGTTTGAAGCTAAACAACAATGATCCTTTTGGTGTTATAGGAATTCCAGCTTCATTAATGGCTTTATCGCTTAATTTATTTAATGAATCAGATACATGACTGTTGCTCATATCTCTAATAGTTACCCAGATATTATCACCTTCAAAACACTCTCGTTTGTTGGTGTCTGGTGTCCAGCCAGTGTGCGTTTTATTGAATATCTCCTTAAACCTTTTTACATCCCAATGCTCCGGCACTTCCCCTATCCACTCAACCCCGCTATCTTTCATCGCCACGCTTTTATCCAGACCACGGGTGACGGTTTCGTTAATTAGGGATTGCTTGAGCTTGCCGTATTGGGTCGCCTTTTGGGTGAGCAGGTCTATCTTGCGATCGAGCTGCGCGGTTTTGATGTCGAGATAGGCGGCGATGGCGGTTTGTTCTGGGAATGGTGGAACGGGGAGTAGCAATCTTTTTATTCTATCCATAGCCAAGCCAGGTTGTGCAGCTGCTAAAGAATACTGGTTGAGATTCATAATCCTTAACATTTCTCCATACCATTTCATATCAATGGACTGTTTTAGATATGCGACAACTGCATGTTCAGAAGCCCAAAACTTACCAGACGCATAATTGATATTTCCACACAATGCGCCCTGTCGCCCGATTAAAATATATTCGCCATTGTTTGTATATTTTGAATAATATCCGCGTAAACCGTTGCCGCCATAAACAGGATACTTTCCTTTTTCTTCAATTTGCTCTGAAACAATAGAATCGCCACTTTGAAGCCTGGACAAATCCTTAACACGTTTAACTTCCCAATGCTCCGGCACTTCCCCCAACCACTCAACCCCACTATCTTTGTAAGCATCATATCGCTTCATTGTAGCCTTACTCATGCTACCTCCATGGTGAATACATGAAAGGTTTTATAAAAAGGTCGCAGCTCATGCGACCTTTGTATTTTATTGTCCGAATTAAAGTTGAGCGCGCCTCTTCTATTATTGAAACAATGCGAGAGAAAATATCCCCCTGATCAGACTCAGAAACAACTGGCTTTATCGGCGTTATAACACCATTGCCCATCAAAGCACCAGCTCCGCTTCCAGCGCCTTCAACTCACCATCAAGCACATCGATCTCAGCCAGAATATCCCCCACTTCGCGCAGTTTCTCTGGCTTATAAAAAATCTTATTGAAATTAATCTCCACACCCACCACATTTTCCAGGTAGCTAAACGGCCTTGTGATGTATTTCGCCATAAAGTCTGCAATCCCTGCAAGGTTTTCGGCTTCATCTTTATGAAATGGGATGATCTCATAATCTTTCTGGTAATCTGGTGTGAGCTCAACGCTTATCTCGATGCGCTCCGGCTCTGTTTTGCTGGCTTTTTTAGATGCAGATTTCACCACGATCTTTCCGCAGCCCAGACACTCTTTTTTACCATTCGCTTCTTTGATCAGAGTTTCCTGCCCGGCATCAAACCAATATTTTGCCGAAGCAGTGGTGATAACAAGCGGCTGTTCTTTGTAATCCAGCGATGCAATAAAGGGCTTGATATCCTGCTCAAAGGCATCGGCCAAAGAATCGTATTGAGAGGTATCAAAGGATGTTATCACAAACTCGGTCAGTTCGCGCTCACCGTTGGTAAGTTTGGTTGGCGTGAGTTTTTTACTCTTCTTGCCTTCCTTTAACTTTGCCGCAAAACTGTTGCCATGTTCATCCACATTGGTGAGCATGATAGCCTGTTTGTTGAAATAGAAAAACTCCTT
>DATKTE010000058.1:0-3992 GCA_035531295.1 Alphaproteobacteria bacterium | reverse complement strand
TTCTGTTTTTTTGTAGAAAAGTCAGCTGAAATCCTCCCCATTAATCCAGTCAAGCTACAATATAACAAGAAAATAATTTAACTTTTATCATATTTCATTTTTTTTGACTCATCTGCAAGACAAAACTTGAAAACATATTAGAAAGAATTTTGAGATTTGAAAATTGAATTTTTTTATTTTTGTCTTTACGGCTAAAAATAATATATGTACGGATATTCAATTTAAAATTGTTTTACGGTGACTTTACAAAGTCAAGATAAAGACTAAAATAAATCCATCTTCTTTAGAATTTTTTGTCTAGAGGGAAATGTACAAATTATGGTAATATTCAATAATTAAGCTATTCGTTTTTCGTTTTAAAGATGAGAATATACGCGCAGTGTTCTTCAACCTCCCAAGATCACTCAGTCCTCTGATTCATTATCGCTACTCGAAAACTCTTCAAGATATCTGAAACCATTCTCATCGTCTTTAGGAGGGCTAGCTTCAGGTACTAAAGGCGGTGTTAGCCTTCCTTCTTTCTTCTCTTTCTTTTTTCTTTTTTTATTATTACTATCATTACTGTAACTATCGTATGTAAGCCCATATAATTCGTCAAAAGTAGGTATATCAGGCGAAGTACTTCTCTCTGGATATGAGTTCTTGATAGAAGAATTAGAAGTCCCAACTGGATTCTCATCTTCTCCTGTATAATCCACAATCATATATTCCCATCCCGTTTTTGCCGAATCCCCGTCTCCTTCTGGTGATGAAAAATGTTCCTCATCAGAACCCTCCATTTGAGGTTCGGGATCTTCATGTATGTTCAAACTTTCTTTCAAATGATGCAGTATTAAGGGATCGAGAGAAGCTATCCGATCTCGATTTTTTTCAACAAGGCGGATGAGGCGATCACGCTTAGAAGGGCTCGTTGGCTCGCAACCAAATAATCTTCTGGTATAATGGTTATGAAAGTCCAAAATTCCTGTCATGATTGTTCTATTATAGGTATTATTAAAATTGTTAGCTTGGATTGCAGATTCTGGAATAAAGAACGGAATGGCAGAGATTAACCACAAGATACTTAAAGACCAGTCCTCTTTCGTATCAAGACCTAGAGCAATTATGGGAACTGTAAATATTGCGGCCTGAGCCAGACAAAGGATTTTAGTAAGAATTCTCCACCCAACGTAGCTGGAATGGCCATGCGGATTCTCATGCCATAAGAAGTCGCAAAAGAGACTCTTCATTCCCTGATATTCAAGCGCCGTTTGAAAAGGAAATGCAATCGTTGCGCCGATCCATCCCAAGACCTGACTCACCATGGATGGACAAAAAAGACGAAGAATTGTTTCAACAATGTTTTCAAGAACAAGATAACGAAACGGTGACCCTAAAATTAAACAGCCGTAAGTAAAATTATCCGTAAGGGTTTTGTATCGTGATTGGACTTTTGTCTTCACTTCCTCGGTCTCTTCTCCTAGGGAGAGAAGGTATCTCGTCACAAAGAAATATTGAGCCGTTTCAAGCAGTTCTGGCTCAAAGTCAGGGAATTGTTCTTGTAACTTTTCCTTCGACGAATAGATCACATTATAAACGATATCGATCTGATCTTCAGGCAGCTGGTAGAGACGACGCCTCGTATTATCGAGCCTCCTCTGAAAATCCTGTCTTGTAGGCTCTTCTTCAGATGTGGACCGATGTTGTAAGACTTGCGGCAATAGGCGCCGAGCGAGAGAAGACTGGGTTGTGCTTGCCCATTCCCTAAAACCATCCCCCATTCCCCACAGCATATCGGCGTTAGAAGAGAGACTATCAAAAAAGAGGAAGGAGCCGTATATTGTACCGAATATGACGAGGTCTCTCACAGCATCTGGATAACCATAGTTGATAGCATTTTTATCTCTTTCGAAAAATTGCAGATTAGGGGATAAAAAGTACATAGGTTCAGTTAAAGAAGGAAGAATAACGGCAAATACTATTAGCAAGATACACCAAGCTTTTTGTAAGCTACTTCCTCCTGCTTCTATAAGATAGTTAATAGCTTTTTTCCACAAACCGGCATTACGTGGGATGGCATCAAATAATATGGCTGTAGGTACATACAATAGTGAAGTAAACAATACAATTGAATATGTTGAGTCTAAATCAAAAATATCACCACAAAATATATATCTAAAATATTTTTCTTGCAAAAGAATAATCGGCAAACCGTCAGGGGTAAAATATTCATCGCCGTAGTTCACAACAGCATATACTTCATCAAGACTCAGAAAATATGCTTGACCTATTGCCCATGCTAATCCTAAGCCAACAAAACCCCCACCAACTTTAGCCATGCGTTGCTTCCACAAGTCTCTCTCATCAAAGTCTTGTCTCTTGAAACTTCTTAGCTGAGCCTTAGCAACAGGGGAAAGATCTTCCAGGGAAACCAAAACAATTGATTTTTCTTGTCCGGTCTCATGGTCCTTGTAACAAACGCTGAATGCGTGAGGAGAGGATGGTCCGCCTTCCTGGTCATCTTCTGATACTCTATCATTATTAATGCCTAGATTTCTTCGGCCTTTAACCGGGCCTCTAAATACTTGTCCTCGCAAAAGTGGGGAACCAGGCACTTCTCCCTCATTAGCCTCAAGAAGGGCTTCTTTCTCTCCCTCATCTCGCTCCCCCTCTTCCCACGGATTGTCGTCACCCCAATTTTTCACCATACCTGGGGATATTTTGTTTCGTTTTAAAGAAAACCCCAATCGCTGGAGCCAAGGTAGTCTTCCCAGCCAGGATTTTCCCTCAAATTCTTCTTCAGGAAATTCACTACTCCCTTGCGGTATTTCCCACCAATCATCGTCGTCATCTGGATTTACTTTATCGTCATTTTTCTTTTTCCAAAAAGCATCAAAATCTTTAAGCATACGAATTTGATCCGGTGGGACATCTCTCCAAGATCCATGTTTAAGGTCGAAGGTAGGGTCCCTTGAATCTGGGTCTTCGACCTGCTTTCTATTTGAACCACTTTTTTTTCGACCAGCGAAATGGAGAGAAGGAGGGATATTTGTTCCGTCATCTTGAATTGACCATTCTTCCATCGCAGTGACTGCATCCACCATGAGCATAGAAAGAATGATTAAGGATGAGATAAGCTTTTTTAACATCGTTTCTCCCTGGTTCTCTGCCTCCCCGCAACTTACTCTAAGTCGCTGAAGCAAGCTTAAACATAAAGCCGTACCTCCCGTGAGCTTTTTTTCTTGTCACTGTAAATTTTTCCACATTAAAAGCCTGAGCTTTTTAAATGTCAATTTAAAGATTTGGTAATAGGAGAGCCGTTTCTATTTCATGCATATTCAGTAAAGTATTTCCTTAGGATTTCAGAGTTATACCCCCTACCCTACCACCTACACAGTTTATCCTTAATAATTAATTAGTTATAAATAAAAAAAATAACAATAAATTATTGATTAATATATTTTATGTATTATTTAATTGTGATGTATTGTTATTTAAAGAAGGTGTGCCCATCATGATTGAGCCATTAGCCTTTATAGACACAAGACTACAGGGAGCACAGAAACTTCTTCATGCAACCCATGATTATATTAAGTGGCAAGCCCCTCTTGATGTTAAAAGAATGGACCAAAAGCAAGCGTTTAAGGTCAGCTGTGAGGCTATGCGCGTGACAGTTCGCATGACACAAATCATTGCTTGGCTTATGCTACAACGAGCTGTTCTGGAAGGAGAGATTTCTAGAAATGAGGTCCTCTTGGAAGAGTGCAGAGTCTTGCGCGGCGAACATTGCCTGGAAGACGACTCTGAGATGGACGAAGATCTTCCTCCTCGCTTAAGAGAACTTCTTAAAGAAAGCCGTGAACTATATGTGCGTATTCTTAGACTTGATGAGAATGCGCGCAATCAAGAATATGCACAAGTAGATCACTCTTCGCAAAACTGAGCAGATACCCTTACCCAAAACGCAGGTTAAGTACAAATAACTTATACCATTTTCAGGAAATAATTATACG
>DATKTE010000057.1:0-2635 GCA_035531295.1 Alphaproteobacteria bacterium | reverse complement strand
TATCCTCGCAAGCTGGTCCTCTATTCAGGTGAGAGTTTCAGAATATATGATTGCATTTCTCGTCCTTGAAACCATGCTGATTGGGATCTTTGCAGCTCTTGATTTTGTTCTTTTTTATGTTTTCTTTGAAGGTGTCTTAATTCCAATGTTTGTTATTATTGGAATTTGGGGAGGGCCTAATCGCGTTTATGCGGCCTTTAAGTTCTTCCTGTATACTCTCTTAGGATCAGTTTTAAGCTTGCTTGCCATTCTTTACATCTATTTTGAAGTTGGAGGAAGTGACATTCCTTTAGCACTAACAACTCCATTTGATCCAAAAGTTCAAACTTGGTTATGGCTTGCCTTTTTTGCGTCTTTTGCCGTTAAAATTCCAATGTGGCCCTTTCATACCTGGTTGCCTGATGCTCACGTTGAAGCCCCAACAGCAGGATCTGTGATCTTGGCGGGGGTTCTTTTAAAAATGGGTGGATATGGATTTATAAGGTTTTCTCTTCCCATGTTTCCTGAAGCCTCTTCCTACTTTACCCCTCTGGTTTTCACTTTAAGTATCATTGCCATTATTTATGCCTCACTTGTCGCATTGGCGCAGACGGACATGAAAAAGCTTGTTGCCTATTCTTCAGTTGCTCATATGGGGTTTGTAACCTTGGGAATTTTTACAGTTGATTCGCAAGGTGTTCAAGGGGCTGTAACTCAAATGGTTAGCCATGGACTTGTTTCAGCTGCTCTCTTTCTTTGTGTAGGAGTTGTTTATGATCGGTTACATAGCCGCGAGATTGCGGATTATGGAGGGCTCGTTCATTGCATGCCGCGTTATGCAACCATCTTTATGTTTTTCATCTTGGCATCTGTGGGGCTCCCTGGGACAAGCAGTTTTGTGGGTGAATTCCTTATTCTTTTGGGAGCGTTCCAAGTAAATACATGGGCAACACTCCTGGCTACTTCCGGGATGGTCTTAGGGGCAGCATACGCACTTTGGCTCTATCGGAGAGTTATTTTTGGAGCCTTGGTGAAACCAAATCTTAAATTACTTTCAGATCTCAATTGGCGAGAATGCCTTGTTTTTTCACCACTAGTAACAGGTGTTTTGATTTTTGGCATCTATCCCCGGCCACTCTTGACGATCATGGAGGCCTCTGTTGCAAATGTGATTGATCAATACAACCTGGCTCTTGAGGCTGATGGGGGAGGGGTCATCGATCCAAAAAAGTCATTGGAAATAGCATTACATGAGTAAGGGAGACAGGCATGATTAGCTTTTATATGCCGGATTTAAAACTTTTCTTTCCTGAAGGAATCCTTATCTTAACGGCATTAAGTGCCTTGATGACTGGTGTTTTTCAACAGATTGGCACCGCTGCTTCTTTGCGTCGTTTCTGTCATTTTAGCATTATAGCTCTCTTGCTAGCCTTAATCGTTTTGGTTGTTCAACACAAGTTTGGCGAAAAATGGATAACCTTTGAAGGTCAGATTTTTCAGGATGATTTTGTTTTTTTTGCGAAGCTTCTCATTCTCATCGGCTCTGCATCCATTCTCGCCATATCTCTACCAAGCATGGTAAAAGAGCATATTACGTCCTTTGAGTATTCCCCTTTAATTCTGCTTGCAACTGTCGGTATGCTTGTGATGGTTGAAGCGAATGATTTTATGACTCTTTTTATTGGCCTTGAATTACAGGGATTGTGTCTCTACATTCTCGCAGCCATAAGTCGAGATCAGTTGTCTGCTTCAGAAGCAGCTCTGAAATATTTTATACTAGGCGCTCTTGGAACATGTCTTTATCTTTATGGATCAAGCCTCATTTATGGATTTACAGGATCAACAAATTTTCAAGCAATTGCCTCAGTGATTCGCATTGAAATCACACAAGGGTTATCGATTGGACTTTTTATTGGGATGATTTTTATCGTAGCTTCGCTCTGTTTTAAGGTTTCTGCCGTTCCTTTCCATATGTGGACGCCAGATGTGTATCAAGGCTGCCCGACACCCGTTACAGCCTTTATTGCTGCAGCACCTAAGGTAGCGGGAATGGTTGTTTTTTTGCGCATTATGGCCAATCCTTTTTTACTTCTTTATGAAAATTGGCAACCTTTGATTGTTTTCATTTCTTTTGCTTCTATGGTTTGGGGCGCCTTTGCCGCTCTACAGCAGAGTGATCTTAAACGTCTATTGGCCTATAGTGCCATTAGTCAGATGGGGTATGTCCTTATGGGAATTGCAGCCGGCAATGATGAAGGGATTCAAGCCGTTTTTGTTTATTTGACGCTATACCTCGCTATGATTATTGGAACCTTTGGATGTTTTTTATGTATTCGAGGAAAAGGATTGGAAGGCGTTCAAAATATTGAAGATCTAACTGGTATTTCGGCTCTTCATCCAAAGATGAGTTTTACGCTGGCAGTTTTTATGTTTTCGCTGGCAGGCATTCCTCCCTTGGCGGGTTTCTTTGCAAAATTGTATGTTTTTAAGGCGGCAATTGCAGCAGGCCTTTTCGGTTTAGCAATCATAGGTGTGCTGTCATCGGTCGTAGCAGCTTATTACTATCTAAAAATTGTGAAGGTTATGTATTTCGATGAGATTCCTGAATCACCTTCAGCAACTTATGGACAAATCCTTGTTCTAGCGCCGGAAACAA
>DATKTE010000056.1:0-2956 GCA_035531295.1 Alphaproteobacteria bacterium | reverse complement strand
AGTTAAGTCTCAAAGCTGCAAGGGCAGCATCACAAGTCCAAATGGAATTCTCCTTGTCGTGAGCGATAAGGCCGGTTGCTCCGGCGGGAAGAACAAAACTTGCCCTTCTTTCAGGATACTCTTTGTGAAAAGAATTATTTCGCAATCGAGAATCGAAAGTGAAAGCTATGTTTTCAGCCGACCACCCCGATACCATCAAAGCGTTATAAACCCTTTCCGTTATTTGACCGCAAAAGTCAAAGAAAATAATGTCAAAATGTCCTAGGTCTTTGAGAATATCGCCAGAAAAATCCTGGACAATGATTCGGAAATTTTGCAGGCCCAATCTCTTGCAGGTTTTCTTTATGGCACGTGCAACTTTCGGATTCCTTTCAATGAAAACAAATTCAGTTTCCTTGTCTATCCGACCTACTTCGTTCGATCTTGTTTCCATGTAATTTAACCCGACAATTATGTCGTCACAATATTTGCCCGGAAACATCAAAGCCCTTTTTGCCTTTTTCTTCATTAGACCCCAGACCATTCTGCGAGGAAGCTCTTTCATCGGACGGTAAACCTCTTGATCGTAATCTCTCATGGCCTTATCTCCTTTTAATTTTATTTTGTTGCACTCCTTCACAACAAATATATTCTATCAAAAAAAAGATTTTATGTCAAGAACTTTTTTTAATATATTTTTTCAATATAAAAAATCTAAAAAGATAATTCCATTGAACAAACATCTTCGTTAGTTAAAATTTTAATTAAAAGAAAAGGCGGGGATTATTTTCCCCGCCGTTAAGCCTTTTGATTTTAGATTGCTATAACTTTAATGGAATTGACACTCAAGGCTTTAAGATCCGGAAGATCTTTCTCCGCTCGTTGCAGAGCTTTCGCCGTGTCTTTCTTCGGATTTGCAGACAAAATCCGAACTGTCCAGAAACGATTGTTACTCATGGTGATCCCGAATTTGTAGAACTTGGTTCCGTAAGGTATTAGACGCATGATACTTTCTCCTTTTATTTGGATTTGGTCCTGCACCTTCACTACAATTACAGTCTATCAGAAAACAGCCGCATTGTCAAGAACTATTTTCTATTATTTTTCGCTTTGCCAGTATCATATTGATCGTCTTGCAGTCTGGATATTTCGCAAGGCGTGTTTTAACTGATTGTAAGCTTTTTCTATAGCATGACTCGCTTTCTCGCTCCTTGTCGGAAATCCTATCAAATCAACATAAGCCCAAAATATTTCTCGCTCTAGTTCGTGAAGATAATTCCAATCTCTTAGATCGTCATCTTTCGGATATTCTTTGAATCTTTTCATTTTTATTTCCTTTCTTGTTTTGGTTGTATCTGGTTCTGTCTTTTCACATTAATAAGCAAAGAATTCCCGAAGTTCTTAATGTCCCGTCTTCGATGTTATCTCTTATGACATCCCTCAGATAATCGTCGCTTTCGGAGTCATAGCATTGGATACCGATAGACTCTAAAATTCCAAGAATCTGATCACGGTTAAGCCAATTGATTGCAGTGTGAATTTTCTGGTCCATGAGAATAACCTTTCTGTTTTATTTGTTGAACTTCATAGAGCGAGATCGGAAAGTTTACTCCCCACTCCCTAAAGTGGATCAACGCATTCTTTGTCAAGATCTAAGGGAAGACCTCTATCCGCTCTCTCTCTATAAAGTTCTTTCTGGTATCGGGAAAAGCAACGTCTTAACCTTCTGGAACTCCTGCCCATTCCAATAGCAGAACATCGTCGGGCTCTATATATTCAGCTAATCCCTGAAGCTCGCTAAGCTCGCCGTAGCTAATTCGCTCTGCTTCAATTTCCCCCCTTAGATATTCTAATCTTTCTTTTATTTTTCTATTCATTGTCTTTTACCTTTTATTTAGATTTAGTCCAGCCCTTCACTACAATTACAGTCTATCAAAAAACAGCCGCATTGTCAAGAACTATTTTTAATTATTTTCAGAGATATCGGGAAAGGGAATCGAACCCTTGATATTTGCCTTATGGGGGCAACGTCTTAACCAACTGGACCATCCCGATAAAATCGTGGGGAGGGACGAGGGCGTCCTAAAGGAGGGCAAATCCTACGCCCCCGCCAGTCCCCAAACTTGATTTACAAGAGTTCTTTGACGGCCTCAAGAGTCCGTTTGTGTCCGACTAAGGCAAAGCGATTCGGGATAGCCCCTTTGCCATTGCCGTGTTTGACTTTCGTCAAGACCAAACCATTTCCTACCATAACCGCTTGACCGATTTCTGGCAAGAAAGGACGAGGATGCCGTTTCTTGAAAGTTGAGAGACTCCGATCCCACCAACGAATTGAAGTCTTGAGAATGTTTTCAGCTTCATTCTTGAGAATGAGGCCAAGAGTCAGATTTCCTCTTTCAATGATTTTCATGGTACTCTCCTTTATGGTTTATTGGTTCTTAACTTTTTATGATTATCGTTCGCTTGGAAGCATAGCAACCATAACTGTTTGAAGCCCGTTCCCGAAACTTGTCTCTCCAGGTTCAAGCCAGATTTTCATTTCTTCAAGAGGGAAATCAGTAAACGGAATTTCTTGAGTAAGGAAAACATCGTCAGAGTCCCTCTCACACTTCAAAACTGCCTTCCTGTCTTTAACTGTCAGAGTCCAAAATTGCATGTATCGAAGCATTTCATCCTTCATACATTTGGACTGATAAGAAGCGATAGCGTCAATTAGCCACCATGCTTCGCACATATCAGCCATAAGCTTCACTCCGTCCGTATAAACCATCTTAGCCGCTTTTGTGACAACATTGAACCTGTAACATTCCGTGCCACAACATTGATTTAAGGCTGTTTCTATAACTCCGCAGGTTTCCATGATGTTCTTTCCTTTCTGGCCGCTCTGCGACCTTATAACGTTATCATATCAGGAAAACAGCCACTTGTCAAGAATTATTTTTTTTATTTTTCCAGGGACCTGAAGGATACCAGCCAG
>DATKTE010000055.1:0-5981 GCA_035531295.1 Alphaproteobacteria bacterium | reverse complement strand
GTTGCTTTTGATGCTGGAAGTTTAGAGCCGGTCATTGAGGAATTAAAGAAGGCTTATCCGAAAAGCCCCACCCTGATTGCCGGTGATGATGATATAGGACGAGAACGCAACGTCGGACGAGAAAAAGCAGAGCAAGCCTCTCGAAAATATGGATGCTCGGTCGTATTTCC
Source organism: Alphaproteobacteria bacterium (assembly GCA_035531295.1). Classification (GTDB taxonomy): domain Bacteria; phylum Pseudomonadota; class Alphaproteobacteria; order UBA9655; family UBA9655; genus UBA9655. The sequence goes on along the minus strand of DATKTE010000055.1, from coordinate 5,811 downwards.
AAAATTTAAAGACCTCAGCACCAACCCTACTGACTTTAATGACCTCATGCTCTTGGAAGGAAAAGCTGAGGTAAATCAGCAAATTCATAACGCGCTTCACGGCACAAGATTAAAGGCATTAAGCATAAGAGAGCTCCTGTCCATGGAGATTCGCCCCCGAGAAATGATCTTGAGCCCCATCCTTCCGGAGCAGGGCCTTGCCATGATCCATGCGCCACGTGGAATTGGAAAAACCCAAGTTTCCTTGACGATTGCCTATACGGTTGCAACGGGCGGTCAGATGTTTGGTGGAAAATGGGTAAATGAGAAACCAAGTAAGGTCCTGTTCGTCGATGGCGAAATGCCCCTCGCTGTGATGCAAGAGCGGCTTGCAAGAATTGTCAATAGCGCTGAGGAGAAAGTGAGCATAGACGATAACCTGCGCATCATCACACCAGATATCCAAAACCAAGGTATATCTGACCTTTCTACCCTCGAAGGACAACAAGTTATTGAAGAGCACCTCAAAGATGTAAAGCTCCTTATTTTGGACAACTATTCAGCTTTATGTAGACGAGGGAGAGAGAATGAATCGGAGAGCTGGGTTCCCTTACAAGAATGGTTTCTGAACCTGCGTAGGCGAGGAATCTCTGTGCTTCTTATTCATCACTCTAATAAGAATGGCGCTCAGCGGGGAACCTCAAAGAAAGAAGACCTTCTTGATACGGTCATCACCCTTCGTAAGCCAGAGAACTACGATCCAAGAGAAGGTGCCCGGTTTGAAGTGCACTATGAGAAAGCACGAAGCTTCTATGGCGATGAAGCAACTCCTTTTGAGGCCGCACTAAAGGAAGAGGACGGAAAGTGCGTTTGGCACGTCCAAAAAATAGAAAATCCTCAAATGGAGCAAATCGTAAATCTTCATAAGGGAAATTTGAGTCAAAGGGCGATTGCAGAAACTTTAGGAGTCAGTCCGGCGACGGTTAACCGAAGACTTAAGGAGGAGAAGGATAAAACCTCTTTCGATGATTAAGGAAAGGAGTGTTTCACTGTTTCATCCCCTAGGGCGTGAAACAGTGAAACACTCCCGATCCTATGTTTTATTCCGTGAAACACTTGTGAAACATAGGCTTAAAAAACGTTAAAAAACAACGTGTTTCAGTGTTTCACTATTGTGAAACACCCGTGAAACAGAGAGCCTATGGGTGTTTCACGGCTCGGTTCCTCGTGAAACAAAAAAAGGCCCATCGATGAACGAAAACGTAACCCACCCTATCAAAGAAGGAGAGAAAGATGCATAAAACAAAATCACTAAAAGACTTAGCGTATAACGTTTTAAAGAAAAATAAGGGTGAAGCAAAATTGAAACAGAGGATAGCTCTCACGCTTCAGCACCAAAATCAAAATGTGAAGAGTAAGCCAGAGGCACGAGCTGACAACACAGACAAACCTCATGGAAAGGGAGATTTGTCGGTGTTGTCGGTTACTTCTGGGAGATCTTTTGGTAAATCTTCTCTTTTGGATGATTTTGAAGAACGACTCGCCATTGCTGAGTACGATGGGGATCAGAGCTCATCCCAAGCTCGGCGTATTGCCTATCAGGACGCCTTTATTGCTGTACTGAATACCCTTCCGTACGATGAGGCGGAAGGTTATTATGATGAAGACTGGTTGACTCGAAGAGCAAAGGCTGCTCGAAATTGGCTTCTGGCTCAAGGGGTACAGCAGCCAAAATAAATACGAAACTCAACCAACTTAATCTTTAACTAACTGAAAAACTTGAAAACTTTTTTAGATATTTTTGAGGTTACCCCTTGATTCCTAAAAAAGAAAGCATTACCCTAAGTTTAGCTATTCCCCAATGGAATAGCGCGCCGATCAAATGGTACTAACACTTGACCGACGCTAACCACTACGACTACGCAAAAGGAGAAGCCGCAATGGCTAAACTACATATAGCTCAACTCGAGTATTTATCTCAAGAACTTACTGATCACGTTAGAAACGCTCACAATCTGATTGGGAGAGGAACCTCTGAACTTGACCGTGCCCAAAGGGCATTGAAAATGCTTATCAATGTTCAAGATCAATGGGTTAATGAGATGGAGCTTGAGGCTGAAGAATCTTAATCTTTTTCAGATACCCAAAGCATTTCAAGAGTTCGGGCAGGCGACCGAGTGGTGAGACCGAGGACGCGTAGTAACCTACGCGACGATGGGCGAATCTCGATGGTCAACGCACCCGAAACAGATAAGGCAAAGGGTACAAGCGCTTTGATGTCTCTTAGAAATCGCTGGAGAGCCTATGCTCAAAAACGCGTCATAAGGCGATGGAAAAAGCGCGAGTGCGGTGGATTAGGAAAAAGAAAGGGAGAGGCTATGTTTTATGGCTTCTCTTTTTCTTTTTTTAAAGCAGTTTAGGTTATTCAATTTGTTGCTTTTTCCTCGATTGTCATTTTGGTGATAGCTATTTCAAAGGTTTTTCATATCACCAAATCGACAAATGTTCTTTTTGTGATAAATAACGAACTGCTTAGAAATTTTTGAGGAAAATGAGATGCATTTTTGTGATAAATTTAATCGTGAGCGGATGAGCTCTCTCTTACCTTATGATGCTGTTTCTATTTAAGACGCCCTAAAGATTTTAAATTTGCAATATAAGTACCAACCTTAAAAAAGGTCCTCTAAGCTTACGATTCCATGTACAAGCTCTTGAGACCAAACGTTTTCTTTTAATCCTGCTGCAGAAACGATCGATAAAAAAATTTGTTTATAAGACTTTGTTTGCTCCTTAAAAACCTCGATTTTCTTCATTAAATTTAGTGCCGTCGCTTTATCAATGACAAAGGGGTTTGACGTATATTTCATCTCACAAAGGGTGATTGCCCCATCCTCCCTATCTAATAATAAATCAACCTCAGCTCCATTTTCCTTCAAGTTAAAGAAGGGGGGTTGGTATTTCCAATGGCTTGCAGAACATCCTATTCCTGAAAGTCCTAGGCCCTTTATTATGCAGTCCACATGCTTATAACAAATGGTCTCAAAAGCATAGCCTGCCCAAGCGTACCAAGATGGGGACTGTGTAACACGAGCCCAATAATCCTCTCCTTTCGGTATATTTTTCCCCTCAACGACCTCATCAATCCATTTGAAGTAAAATAGTGTATATTCATCAGTCACCTTATAAAAATGGTCTCTTTTTTTCTTGCCATAAGGTAGAAATTTTTGGATGAAACCTGTCGCTTCGAGTTCACCCAATCTTTCTTTAAACCGGCCCCCTACTTTTTTCCCCGTTTTCTCAGCTAGTTTTGTAAAGGGAATGCCATAGCGATGTTTGGCTAGTTCTTTAACAATTTGCAAGTTTAATGCGGAGTCTTCAAATAAGGACTTAAACAATCGAGGAAACTCACTATAAAGAAGTCCATCTTTTCTAAAACACAGCTCATTAATGTTTTGAGCAATGGATTTTGAGCGGACTATATGATTAAGGTAATATGGAACGCCACCCATCACCATGTAAACATCAAGTGTTTGTTTGTGCGAAAATTTATGACCTTTTTGATCTAAGAATTCCTTTGTCTCAGAAAGGGTAAAGGGCTCCAAGAGAATAGATCTGGTGATTCTATTATAAAGACCCCCTTTTGCATTAATGAGGTTATTGAGCATCCAAGAAGCCGCGGAACCACAAACGATCAATTTTACATTTGGGAGATGGCTCCATTCTGTATTCCAATAATAATCCAAGGTTTGCATAAAAGAAGACTTACGCGAGGCGAGCCAAGGAAGTTCATCAAAGAAAAGAACAAGTTTTTGAGTTTTTGGTATTTTCTTAGCTTCTAAAGTGATGAGTTCAAAGGCTTCTCTCCAGCTTTTAGGGGTTTGAAGAACGAGGCCAGGATAAAAGGTGTGAGAAAACTTTTTAATAAAATTATGGAGTTGCTCCTCTAGTTTTCCATCTTTAATACCTGTGCATTCCAGATAGAGATTTTCGTGAGAGGTGCATTGTTGAACTAAGAAAGTCTTTCCGACTCTTCTTCTCCCATAAACAGCGATGAATTCGGCTTGGTTTGAGGAAAGAATTTTTTTAAATATTTCAATTTCTCTTTTACGTCCAATGAGTTGCATGATAGATTCTCTTGTTGCCACATTTGAGACAATCATATGCGGCAATATCTTAAATAGCAATCTATTTATTGCCACTTATAGTCCTTTCATATATGGCAATATCTTTTTGGAAATACAAAGAAAAATCAATGCGATAGGAAAACACCTTAACACTTGACGTCTATAAAAAGAATTTATTCTCCTTAAACTGGGTTAGTTCCTCGAGAAGCAGGAGCTTTTCGAGGAGAGTTTCCAGAGATTGCTTCCTCTTCCTGTTTTTGTATAGCGACAGCCGTTTCATGAACTTGAGCTAAGATTTTTAACGCTAGTTTCGGACAAAACCCATCTTTAAAAATTCGTTGTGCTGCTTTGTAAAAGGAGCGCGCTTGCTTGGTGATGAACGGCTCCAACCTCTCTTCCAGCTTTTGAAGTTGTTTATCAAGTCTCAGCAGTTTGTCTCTCGTACTCATATGAACTCCATCTCTCGTTTTTATGAATGATTTATCATAGCAATTTTGTTATAATAAATCAATGTAAGTTACTGAAACAACTTAATAAAACTACAGATAATTATGAATAATATGAGCTATCATCATCGACTTTTTGAGGTTGATAAGGCTGTCTTAGTGAGCTTTTTTAAAAGTGAGCTAAGCGCGCTTATACATTCTGCGAATTGCGCTTCGGTGCAAGCACCAAAGACCACGTTTGGACGGGGGTGAAGTAAGCCATGGCTCTCTACCACTTCAGCATCAAAGTCCTTTCTCGAAGTAGCCGAAATACGGTTCGTTCCCTTGCCTATCGTGCTGGGTGTGAATTGTACGATTCGCGAACGGGTGAGACCTTTAATTATAAAGATAAGCCTGTGCAACATGTGGAATTGGTTCTCCCTCAAGATGCTCCTGAATGGGCCGTTAAGATTCAGAAATTGATGAGAGAGGATCGGCAAAAAGGCGTCCAAGCCTTTTCTGATATCGTTGAAGCTGCTGAGAAGAGAATTGATGCTCAGGTTTATCGAGAGTTTGAATTTGCCCTCCATCGTGAACTCACAGAAAAACAAAACAAAGCACTTACTCGGGAATTTGTTCAAGATCAACTCTCTGGACGTGGAATGGCCGCTCAGCTCAATTTCCATTTTGATAAGGACGAAGCAACAGGAGAAGAAAAACCTCACTGTCACGTGACCGTAGCTACGCGTCGGTTAGAAGAGAATGGTTTAAGCCTTAAAAAGGAAAGAGAGTGGAATTGCAAAGCGTTACTTTGCGGTCTACGGATTAAATGGGAAGAGTACTCCAACTTTCATCTTAAGCTTAACGGCCATGATATTCAAATTGATCATCGCTCTCACAAAGAACGCGGTATTGAAATGGAGCCCCAGCCTAAAATGGGGCGCGGGGTTTTAGAACAAGAAAAAGGGCTCCAAAGTCTTGAAGGAGGAGAAAACTATTCTCCCTTCACAGATAAAGCCAAAGCCTTTCACGACGCCCAACTCCGGAACCTTTACCGTATACTACGGAATCCTGAGGTGGTTTTGGATATTGTCACCAAGCATCACGCCACCTTTATGTGGGGGGATGTGCAAAAGGTTTTGCATCGGTATGTGGATGATGGGGAACTCTTTCAAAGATTAGATGCCCGTTTACAGAATTCCAAAGAACTCCTCCTTTTGAGAATGAATGGAGATCAAGAGGGATCCATCTATACAACCCACAGCATGCTCAAGGCAGAAAAG
>DATKTE010000054.1:0-6774 GCA_035531295.1 Alphaproteobacteria bacterium | reverse complement strand
CTTTTCTGCCTTGAGCATGCTGTGGGTTGTATAGATGGATCCCTCTTGATCTCCATTCATTCTCAAAAGGAGGAGTTCTTTGGAATTCTGTAAACGGGCATCTAATCTTTGAAAGAGTTCCCCATCATCCACATACCGATGTAATATTTTCTGCACATCCCCCCACATAAAGGTCGCATGATGCTTGGTAACGATATCAAAAACGACCTCAGGATTTCGTAGGATACGGTAAAGGTTCCGGAGTTGGACATCATGGAACGCTTTGGCCCTATCAGTTATAGGAGAAAGCTTTTCTCCTCCCTCAAGGCGTTGAAGTCTTTTTTCTAGTTCTAAAACCCCGCGTCTCAGCTTAGGTTGAGGTTCCATTTCAATGCCCCGTTCTTTATGGGAGCGATGATCAATTTGGATTTCATGACCATGGAGTTTTAAATGGAAATTTGAATACTCTTGCCATTGAGCTCGAAGCTCACAAAGAAACTCGCGTTTATTCCAGTCCCTTTCTTTTTTTGAACTGAGGCAATTCTCTTCCAAACGACGGGTTGTCGCTACCACATGGCAGTGAGGCTTATATTCCCCTGTTTTCTCGTCTACATCAAAATGAAAGTTCAGTTGAGCAGCCATTCCATGTTGGCAGATTTGATCTTCTACAAACTCCCGGGCAAGGGCAATGTTCTGCTCTTTTGTGAGTTCTCGGTGGAGAGCAAACTCAAATTCCCGCCAGACTTGAGCATCAATTCTCTTCTCGACAGCTTCAGCCATTTCAGAAAAGGCCTGTACCCCTTTTTGCCGATCAACGTTCATGAGGTTTTGAATTTCCATAGCCCAAGAAGGAGCATTAACTGGAAGCACCAGCTCCACATGTTGCACAGGCTTATCTTTATAATTGAATGTTTCACCCGTTCGCGAATCGTACAATTCACACCCAGCACGATAGGCAAGGGAACGAACCGTATTTCGGCTGCCTCGGGATAGAACTTTTGCGCTGAAGTGATAGAGGGCCACGAGTTTACCTCAGCTCCCACACATTGGAGTCGGCGTCGCTTGCGACAAAGCGCCATTCGAAGAATGTATAAGCGCGCTTAGCTCACTTTTACAAAAGTTCGCCAAGACAGCCTTATCAACCTCAAAGAGTCGATAATGATACACAAAATTATTCATGCTTATATGAAACTATAGTTAGTTATTTAAATATATTGTGTTGATTTATAATAACAAATTTGCAAATATAAGTCATTCATAAAATAAATAAGGAGCCCGTATGACCGACAAACTGCTTACCCTTGAGAAAAAAATCCAAAGACTTAAAGAGAAACGAGACAAACTCTACGCACAGCAAGCCGTTCTCTTTTATAAGGAGGTTGAAAAGATTTTTAAAAATGGATTTTGTCCAGCTTTTGTGTTGAATATCCTCACCAAAACCTATGAAACGGCATCTGCTCTTCAACAACAAGAGTGGGAAAAGCGTGCTCCTTCCTTTCGCATCGGGTCCCCTGACAGCAATTGCAAAAAACCTCAAACGACTGAAGCAACACACTACGAGAGCTGAAGAGAAGCGATACCGGATGATGCACAAACTTGAACTCACCTCTCGTACAGCTAGAAAAGCCAGAACGAGGTCTTTAATTACAATAGGGGGCCTGGCCTCAAAGGCAGGCCTTCTTGACACTTTTGGCATCATATTAGGAGAAGACCTTTAAAAGTCGCCTGATATGAAGGAGCCCGTGGCAGCTCTCTTTAAAGGATTATTGGTTTTGAACGACATTGCTAATTCCGATGATGCGCATCTGCTGCTTTGAGCAACCCAAGGCCTTGGGTTGCTCGGCAAATCAAAAAAGAAAAAGATTTAACTATCTCTTATGCCAGTTTTTTTTCAAGTTGTGCCAACATTTTACGGCGTTTCTCTGGCTCCATTTTGCTTATGTTATACAATTTCCATTTTATGGCAGGGAGATTTTGAACGTGTTCGAATGGCATCAGTTCCCATTTAGGCGTTCCGGCTTTAAAGGAAAGCAGAAATTGCTTATCCTCAGTCGTCATGGATGAACTGATTAAACCCACAACTTCAGAAAAAGTCTTATAGAGTTCTTCAAGGGATATATCGAGCTCGGTCATTCCTTTGAATTCGTTCGTATATAGATGGGAAATGTCCTGTTGATTTGGTCTGATGAGCTCGGAAATCGGCCGATTATTGCTGATTAAATAGATCAAGAACGCATTATGGAGTTCCCTTGTATATGCCATAATCTCAAGGAAAAAACGCATATCATATAAATCTCTGGGGTGCTGGCGATCGAGTGCTGCACAGATTTTCCCGGCGAAAAGGTCATTCTCATCTAAGCATTGGATGTTCATGAACTTTTTGAATTTATCTCTGGCTTTTGGACATAACGTTATGTTGGCGGGAGGATAAGCGCATCCCCTCAATATGTGATTAATTTCAATTTTAACAAGCTCACCCTGATCTATAACAACAAGCTGCTTTGCGTGGTTATCCGCCGTATATTTGGGAGTTACAATAAGACCTTGGGAAGTCAAGGCATCTTTAACCTGTCCAAAAATAGTATCAATGGCTTCGAGGGTTGTAAAACGATCTTCAATGGGAACATATGTCAGGTCGATATCAACAGATAGTCTTGGCATATCAAAAACAAACAGATTAATGGCTGTTCCACCTTTTAAGGCTAGCCTTGGATCTTTCATAACATCAGGTAAAATAGACAATAAAAGATCGACACGTCTAAAATAAGCTTCCTGCATCTTCTTCCCCATGGGTTAATTCTTTTGGAACGGTCATTTGGTATTTCTTGATAAAAACGCCACCCTTAGATAGCTGCAAAACCCCAGATCCTAGAGAGATCTGGTCTAAATTAAGTTTTGAAAACCACGGATGTTGGTGAGTTTCTGCCAAATAGAGGAATAAACGTATGACTTTAGAACTTTGGCAATTCATTAATAATTCTTGCACGACATCAGGGCGCAGCAGGTTAAGATTTTCAAAGAGCAGATTAATTTCGCTGTATGATGCACGTTTCGGGGCCAAATAAAGAAGTTCGAGGGCCGCTCTTTCAAGAGAAGAAACTTTGATGGTAATGCCTGATAGGCTAAAATCATTCAGCCCCAAAGTGGGGTCAAGGAAATTTGTTTTCACAATTTGCAAAGTAACAGACCACTTTCCTTCAAGAAACCATCGAGAAAGTTTCGTTTCTCTTGGCATAAAAAGGCTCAGCTCTTCCTGGCCGAATTGAAGGTAATGGGAGCGCCCTTGCAAAGCGATAGCATTTTTCCCTCCCACATGGACAGGAAGTTTGGTTTGCGTTTGAAGGGCCCACAACCCTCCAGGCCAATCGACTTTTTCATGAGCTCTTACAACAGCTCCGTACCCTAAAGATCTTACCCACCCGGATTTTAAATACCGTTGTTTTAAGAATCGTGAGACTCCTTGTTTTTCAAGCCATGCGCTGGTCGCAACGGTATGCTGAGGCCATGCAGTCAATAAATCCTTAAGAATGCTCCTTGAATGTGTATCCATAGTACACTTCTATCAATATTTATTAAGCTTATCAAGAAATTTTTTCAACGCTGGTGGCGATGTCCCTGTAAATGTCCCTGTAAGCTAAAGCGCTGAGAAACCTTTGACAATTCTCCATTTAGAAACAACTCATTAACGATAAAACCATTCTTAAACGGAAAAGATCAAAAGTTCCTCAGCCTATTCTCATCTTTTCTCTATAACTCCACCTGGATGATCCCGCTCAGGGAAGTAACGCTGGTCATGATAACAGATGTTATCCAGCAAGGACGACATCCCTGTTCACCGACCAGCCAAATTTCTCCCCTGAGGGGTCAAATCATTGAAGGAAAAGAGTTTAAAGAAGAAAGTGAGGATTAATGCCCACGATCAAGTTCTTTCTCTTGTCTCCACTCATCATAAGTCAAGACAAGGCTTCTTATCGTATCCCGAGCGAGTCCTAATTCGACCCATGCTTTGGATGTAAGATGCTTAACAGTGACTAATTCTTCAGAGAGTTGTTGAGAAAGATACTCAAGTTGAGCTATGGTCATTTTAGCCATGATAGATCTCCGTTGATCTTTTGTGGTTAGCGGCGGTCAAGTGTTTCCAGCATTTGCCCGTCGCGCTATTTCATGATGAAATAGCTGTATTCAGGTTAATGCTTTCTTTTCTGCCAAGCAAGAGAAAACTCTAAAAAAGTTTTTATGTTTTTCAGTCATTTAAAGACGTCATTACCTTTAAATTTTCCCATTTTCTTTTTATTCTGGTTGTTGCAGTCCCTGGGCCGTAAGCCATGATTGAGCTGCTTTTATTCTTTGTTCCAGCCAGTTATTCCCATAATTCTCTTCGTAAGGAAGAGTATTCAAAACGGCAGCAAAAGCATCCTGATAAGCTATGCGCAGGGCTTGCGTTGTAGTTTGCCGGCCGTCATATTCAGCAATGGCGATTCGTTCTTCAAAATCATCCAGAAGAGAAGATTCACTAAAAGGCCCCCCAGAGAGAACTGACAATACTGACAAATGTCCTTCGCCATGAGGTTTGTCAGTGTTGTCAGTTCCATTCTGGAACTCTTTTTTAAGAAATCGATTAATCCACTTACTCATGCTTGACCTCTCTGAGGAACTTGCGGGTTTATGAGATAAATATTTTTTACTTTTCCACCTTCAGTTATTTGATTTTCTCTCAGCCAGCCCTTCTCAATGAGAATGTAGCAAGCAGGTATAGCTTCTTCCTTCGTTTTAAGAGACGTCCATTGTTTGCGATAGAGTTCTCTCATATCAAATTGGTTTCTCAATTCACCCTCCTGGATTTTTCTGGCAAGGTTTCTTGCGGCTTGATAGGCAGGAGTTAAGGTATTTCCATAGATTCGACGGGCATGGGCTTCGAGGTAATCACACCACCCGGCTGCACGCTCGACACACTCGACTGTAATGGGCCCTGAAGCCTTCCCACTCCCCAGAATAATGAGGTGAAAAATCAAAGCCAGTGACGGGAGAAGCTTTCTATATTTTGTGAGATGCTCAGTGAGAATGGGCTCATCAGAGTTGGTGCGGAGCTTAGCTTCCAGTTCTTCCAACCATTCATAAAAGGTTTCCTGAGCTGCTGCATCAAAATGAAAATAAGGAATTTCTGTTTTTTCATCCAGATGAGCGCCGTATTGACTAAAATCCATCTTCGCAAGCTTTACCATGATGGTAGAAGCTTGCTCTCTCGCTTGATCGTTTGGTTTTCGATCTACGAGCCTCCATTCCTTAGACTCATCGGGATACACGAGAAGCTGGAAACGCTGGAGCAGTCCATCATTTTCAATTCCTGCTATCGCACGCTGAAAATAGGCGATAAGCTTACTCGGTTGCGTACTACCAAGAATGGAAATGCAAAGATTTTTTGTATGGATCGTTCCCCGCCCAATGCGATCCGTTGTTTTTGACCCATACCCATTCCAGGCTTCCAGGTAGAAAGACTTATCTGCTTCATGACCTTCTTTATCCCAATTCGCCAAAAGACCCATCAGCTCATCACGGAAGAGAAGAAGTCCTCGATCGTTGCGGCTTAAAAGCTCATGCATTTTTTCAATCGTGACATCATTCGTGATATAACGTTTGCAGTGAGGTTCTTGCGGTTCTTGAAGATTCCTGAGTTTCTCTTTGGCCGCATTCATCGCAAACATATCTGAATCACCTGCGGCCTTTGTCATTTCTTTCTTAATGACTTCCTTGGTTGCTTTACAGGCTTCACTCTCAATAAAGTAGTTTTTCTGATCTTTCTCATAAGCCTCAAAGGCCTCCCTTTCTAAGCCTTCAAGAGGTTTTAGGATTTCTTTTAAAGCTGGGCTTTTGAGGGTGCTCGGAGCCCCAATAATACCTCCCCAGAGATTGGGAATCACCGTCCATGAGTCCATCGATTTCGGCCTGATGCTGCATCCCGTGCCTATAATCGAAGCTGTCACAATGATAGACCCCACGGCGACATAGTCCAGTGGACACTGCATACGTTCGGCAATATCCATGAGCCAATCTTGATAAGGCTCAGGAATGAGTTCAGGAGGTAAGGGTATGACTGGGGATAGGTCTTTTTTGATACCATTGATAGGTGTTGGTTCAGGCCATTCTAGAGACTGAATCGCTGGCTTTAATTGTTCTTGAACAGCTGCAAGTCCTTCCACAACATGCAGATCGTTAAAGTCGGTTGGGTTGGTTTCTGTATTTTTAAATTTGGGAAAGATAACAGAGCACCCATACTTCTGCGCAGCTTCTTCAGCTTTTGTTCGTCCTTTATTGGTATCTTTCCAGCAATCATCATCCCCTGCAATGAGGATGGGACTTTTCGGATAAGCCTTTTTTAATTCTTCTATAACCGAGTCAAGATTTCCAGCATCAAAGGCAATGACCGCTACTTGTTGCGTTGCCTTGTGTATACTTGCACCTGTGGCATAGCCTTCCATAACGATAATCGGTTTGCCATCTTCGAGAACACCTATTGAATGGAAACAGCCATTTTTTCGACCGCCTGTCAGAAAACGCTTTGTGCCATCTGCTTTAATCCATTGCAGACTCCAGAGTTTGCCTCCTATATCCTTAAGAGGAACCACAAGGATATCATTACGGAAACGAACACCGAAAGCTTCAACCTTCTTCTTGTGAAGATAGGGAGACGTTCCTGTCTTAGAAAGCGTGTCCCATTTCTCCAAAGCAAGAGTAGCCGTTTCTTCATACTTTCTCACTCTTTCTTCCTCTGCATCTTGTTTGGCTTTCTCGATTTGC